>CANJKA010000256.1 GCA_947474675.1 Flavobacteriales bacterium | reverse complement strand
ATCTATTGTCTAAAAATCTACTGTCTAAATAACAAAAACACTATATTTGCTTATAAAATTCAAATTATGCCAAGTCAAACAATCTTTATTTTAATTTGTATAGGACTATTTGCTGGTGTTATCAGTGGATTTGTTGGAGTCGGAGGAGGGGTTGTAATTGTACCAGCTTTAGTTTTCTTTTTAGGGCTAACGCAGCATCAAGCACAAGGAACAAGTTTATTTATTCTAGTCATGCCTGTTGGTATATTAGCGGTTATGAACTATTCTAAAACGGCCAATATTAATTGGAACTACGGAATAATAATCGCATTGGCATTTGTATTAGGAGGTTATTTTGGATCTAAACTTTCTTTAAAACTTTCTCCATCTGTTGTGAAATTAGTATTCGGTCTAATCATGGCCTTTGTTTCTATTAAATTAATTCTTTCAGGATACAATTCTCTTTCGAATGAAAAATAACATACATGAAATTATCACGAAACGTTCCAACGAACTTTTCGAGAAAGTACTTGGTTACAGAAATCATTTGCATAAAAATCCTGAGTTGTCTTTTCAAGAATACAATACCATGCAGTTTGTTTCTGATACCTTAACCAATCTAGGAATTCAACATGAAAAAGGGATTGGAGATACGGGGGTTGTTGCTTTCATTTCAGGAAAAAATAATACGCTAAATCAACCATGTATTGGTCTTCGTTCAGATTTAGATGCTTTGCCAATTCATGAAGAAAATGATGTTGCCTATAAATCTATTGTAGATGGTGTGATGCATGCTTGTGGTCACGATGTTCATACTTCCATTTTATTAGGAGTTGCTGAAATATTGAATGAATTAAAAGATGAAATCCTTCAACCTGTTAAATTAATTTTTCAGCCAGGAGAAGAAAAAAATCCGGGCGGAGCGACCTTCATGATTCGAGACGGTGTATTAAAAAATCCAGAAGTGAAAGAAATGTACGCATTACATGTTTTTCCTGATATGGAAACAGGTAGAGTAGGTTTTCGTGAAGGAATATACATGGCATCTAGTGATGAAATATATGTGACGATTAGCGGAAAAGGTGGGCATGGAGCAACTCCAAACAAAGCAATTGATCCAATTTTAATCGGAGCAACAATTGTCACTTCTATCCAACAAATAGTCAGTAGAAGATGTGATCCAACGATTCCATCTGTTTTAACATTTGGGCATTTTGAAGGAATCGGTGCGACAAATATTATTCCTGATAAAGTTTTATTGAAGGGAACATTTAGAACTTTAAATGAAGTTTGGAGAGAAGAAGCAAAAGAATTAATTGTATCCCAAATAAAATTAATTGCTAAATCACTAGGAGGAACAGCAGAAGTTGAAATTAGCAAAGGATATCCTTATTTAGAAAATAATCCACAAATCACTTCCGCTTTAATTTCAAAAGCTAAAAATTATTTAGGAGAAGATAAAGTAGATTTATTACCGATCCGAATGACATCAGAAGATTTCGCTTTTTACTCACAAGAAATTCCAGTTTGCTTTTTTAGATTAGGTGTTCGAAATGAGCGTAAAGGGATTGTTTATGGAGTTCATCATCCTAAATTTGATATTGAATCTGAAGCTTTAAAAACTGGGATTCAAGTAATGTGTTTAGCTTGTTTTTAAAGCGTATGAAATTATTTATTTTCTCTATTTTATGTGTTTTTTTAATCTTTAGCTGCTCTAAGGATCAGAAAACAATTAATAGACTTGAAGGGACATGGGAACTTGTAACGTATTATCAACAATCACAGGAAGGTTTAAAAACATTCATTGAATCTAGTGGAGAAATTATTTTTACTCCATATAAATTAAAAAAGACAACAGAATCTACTTACACTAGAAGTCAGAATTATAGTGTAAATGGTATACCACAAATAATAAACGAAAGTGGAAATTATTCGATAGACGAAAAAGGAAAAAGATTACTTATTCGAATTAAAAACCCAGACGGCAGTTACTCTACAGACATAAAAATAGAAGTAAATACGATCACTTCGACTGATTTAAAAATAGTCGGTTATATCAATTATATAAGCCAAACTTTTATTTATAAAAAGAAAAAATAAATATCAAGAAATAAGATATTGATGAAAAACAGTTAATTGTAATTTTTCATCTTCCTTTTGGATTTCTTTTCTGTGTGAAACTCTTTTTCTTAAAATCTCTAAGACCAATTCATTTGATTTCATCCCTAGAGGATTTCCACTATTTTGGATTAAAAATTTATGTGTAGAATCTATCAACGACTTACATAACGATCTATTTTCTCTTTTTAAATGAATTTTTATGAGTAATAAGCGAGCAAATACAGCGAAGAAATATTGAGAAGTATACATAATTGGATTCAATATTTGGATCGCTTTCTTGAAATCATCTGAATTTTCAAATAGAACAGCTTCCAAAAAATTTTCCATTAATATACCTGATCCTTTAAAATAAACATGATTATCTTCCAACATTTTATGAGCAAGCTCTGTATCACCTTTTAAAATAATGAAGAGTATTTTATAAAAAAGAGTATTGTTATTGATAATTGAAAACCCTGTTTCATTCTTTAAAATATCATCCGCTAAATCTATAAGCGTATTTAAATCTTTTCCAGTGAAAAAACTCAACCTCAATTCAAGGAAACGAATTCTTCTTTCTAAAGTGAAAAATTCAATGTTTTTACCTTCAACTTTTGATAATAATGTTTTTGCAATTTGAAAATAATCATCTCTAATTGGATCTTTATAATTCAATTTTGCCAAAGAAAAATTAAATGAAACTTTGTGAATAATACTCAAATCTTTTTTTAGTATTTCGATTATTTCAGCATTTACTTCTTTTTTTCGATCGTTTACAACTGCATTCTTTTCTAAATAAATATTAGAAATATTGTTGTAATATTCAGATAATTTTTGGTCGTTTATAATGGACCCAATTGACTGGACAGGTTTTTACCAAAGCTAAGATGTTTTTATGACATAGAAACATTGGAATAATAAAAATTATTTGGAGCGATTTGATTCAATGAATCATGTCTTCTCTCTTTATTGTAAAAATCAATATATTTT
>CANJKA010000255.1 GCA_947474675.1 Flavobacteriales bacterium | reverse complement strand
ATTCCAATTGGAACGATATCATTATTGCTTTCATTTAAACTATTAGTCAATTGCCATTTATAGTATGAGCACATAATAGTAGCTTCAGTAGGACCATAAAAATTTACAATTTCCGCATTGACGATTTTGGTTGCCCAATTTGAAACGATAGAATGACTTAATTTATCTCCAATAAAAAAGCTGTATTTCATTTTTGGAAAATCAATTTGATCGATGTATTTTGCAATGTACTGAAGAACAGTTGGAACCAAAGTAGAGACTGTAATTTGGTGATCCCTCATCATTTTCACGATTTCTAAGAAACGAATTCCTTTTTGTGGAGAAACGAAGCAACATGCTCCAATAGTTAAAGGCATGAAAAATGAAAAAATTGAAACATCAAAAGTCAAATCAAAAACTTGGATAAAACGATCCGTTTCTATGAAATCAAAATTGGTTTTATCTAAATAGAAATCGAAAAAATGAAATGCGTTTTGATGTGTAATTGGCACACCTTTAGGTTTTCCTGTTGTTCCAGATGTGAACAAAATGTAGGCAAGAGGCTGAATTACTTTTCTTTTTGGAAGTTCCAGTAAAAGGGACTGATTTGTTGAATTATTAATCGTCAAAAAAGTTCTATCTTTTAACTCTTTTTGAAATAATTGATCGTCTGAATTGAGTATTAAATATAATTCAGCTGATTCGATAATTTCGATGTTTCGAGAAACTGGAAAAGTTGAGTTCAGAGGGACAAATGCAGCACCGTAGATAGAAATTGCTAAAATAGAGGCATACGTTTGAATGTCATCCGTGCAATAAATTCCGATTCGGTCGAAGTCCTTATTTTGCTTAATTATCTGAGAATAAATAGAAGATACACATGCTAAAACCTGAGAATAGGTATAATATTCATTATCAATAAAAATGGCATTATTGTTTGGGAACAAAGTACAATTGGTTAAAAATGAATCCGCTATTGTTAGCTTTTTATTTCCCATTTAAAATTATTATTGATTGATAATATGTAAAGTTAAAAAAATAAACGTTTGTATTAATTTGATACAAACGTTCTTTGGTAATTATTAATCAACATTCAATGATTATTTTCTTATGAGGGATTGAAAAGTTTATTTTTCAGATATAGCAATGTACTTTTTTAATTCAGTTTGTTTTTCTGCTTGTTTTATTAAAAAATCGGCTACGTCTGCTCTATTAATTCCGCTTATATTAATTCCTTTGAATAATTTGTTTTCAACACGATATTTTTCTGTCAATTCCTTGTCTAATAGCCTTCCTGGCCTCACAACTGTCCAATTCAAATCTGAATTAGTAATAATTTCTTCCATTTTAGTTTTGTCAGCATAAACATCTTTTAAAAAGTATTTTAAAAACATTTTTACTAACCAAGGAACATAATCTTTGCTTTCTCCTGCTCCGAATCCGGTAACAAAAATAAGAGGAATATCTAATTTGCTCTCCCTATTTATTTCCAAAATTACTTTCGCGAAATCTGAAAAGAGAGAAGTAGGTTTCATATTCTTGCCTGTCCCCAATGTTATAATTAAAGCATCTGCGTTTTGGATTGAATTTATTAAGTCAGTTTTATTAGTTGCGTCGCCAAGTAGCACTTTTAACGATTTATTCTCTTCAATTTCAATTTGAGATCGTGAGAGTGTCGTTATCAAATGATTTCTTTTTAATCCTCTTTTTACTGTTTCTAATCCTAATCCAGCTGAGGCTCCTATGATAGTTATATTCATTTTATATTTATTTTATATACCGTGAAAGAATCTTCTTAAATTCTTTAGATTTCCGATTATTTAACGTATTTGTTGAATAAAAATTAGAATTGGATTCAGATATTTTTAATGTGTCAAAAACGAAATAATCAAGGGTGTTTTTTTTAGCAATTTTTCTAATCTTATTTAAAAAATCGACTCTATTTATTTGAATTTTTAAGTCCGTCGTATACATTGGGGATTCATATAAAATGATTTTTATTTTATTCTTCTTCGCTAAGTGAATGAATAAGGGTGAGCTTTAGCTTACCTATAAAATCAAACCACAAAATTCACCATCCCAACTTTTTTTTTTTGGGTGGGGTGCTTTAGTTGATTAAATCTGAATAGGTTGAAACCTTTTCTTAATCAAAGTATAACCAAAAAAATGTAAATCAAACGATTAAAATATCGAAATATGTTGTAGTAACTGTAAGTCTTATATTTTAGTAAGATTTTAAATGCGTTTACCCTTATCATTTTGATACAAACGTTCTTTGGTAATTATTTAATCGATTAAATTCTGTGTTAACGTATTCTCTTTGATTGACATATGTAATTGTTTTCCTTGTTCTTTAGCATTTTGCAATCACAGAGACGAACCGTTTATGTTTGATGTAAACGGTTCTATTGTCAACTATTTATTTTGAATATTAAAATATTTATCGTCTGTCTTTTTTCTTTTAGTGTTATTATAATTTCAATTTCGTGAATTATTTTACTCTCCAACGTTTACATAAATTTGAGTTTTCATAATGTTTTTAAGGAAAGCTCCATACAAAGTTATTTTTCCTTGTGGTACATCATAAGTTTTTCCGTCTGCAACTTGTATTTTGACTGTTGAATTAGAAATATTCTGCCCCATAATCCAATAATATGCTCCTTCATCAATACTACTACCGTCAATTAATGCTATGGTTTCATCCATACGTCCTACACCTGCACCTTCAACCATTGGCGCTATAGTCAAACAGTTCTGTCCTTGGAATACAACCATTCTACCGTTTGGGTCAAAACAATAATATTTACCCTTTGACAATTCAAAAGCAATAACTACTTCACCTGCTTTCATTGTTAGTTCTTCGGGTTGATGCATACATCCATTTTCATCTGCATAGAAATCAACCCCACTTGGAAGTGTAACAGCATATTGAGCAGTAGAATTAATAATGTAGTAACCTGGAACAAAGTCTTGAGCAAAAGAAGAAACGATTGTCAAGATAAAAATGCTAAATGTTAAAATTGTTTTTTTCATGATATTTATTTTTAAAAATCTCTCTACTTTTAAGGCTTAGTAGTTTAGCCCCGTTTTTTGAGTGGGTTCTAGTCTCCACTTTTAAAGTTCAATAATACTCTTTTTTTTTACATTGGGTGGTCAGACCTTTGGATCTAGAAACCGTATTATT
>CANJKA010000254.1 GCA_947474675.1 Flavobacteriales bacterium | reverse complement strand
GGATGATATATCCTAGTAATTCCGTAGGCTTGTAACTCTGCGATTTCACTTGGAAGAATAGTTCCACCACCACCACCAAAAATTTTGATTTGAGGAGCTCCTTTTTCTACTAATAAATCACGCATGTATTTAAAATACTCATTATGGCCACCTTGATAAGAAGTAATTGCAATTGCTTGAGCATCTTCTTGAATTGCACAATCAACAACTTCTTCAACAGATCTATCGTGACCTAAATGAATCACTTCACAACCTGTAGCCTGAATAATTCGACGCATGATATTAATCGCAGCATCATGTCCATCAAACAAAGCAGCAGCTGTAACTATTCTAACGTTGTTTATCGGTTTATAATGTAAATTGTTTTCCATATCCTTTATAAATATAGCTTTTAAAAGCGCTGCTAAGGTACGGATAAATGAGTGAAAAATGGAAATAATTCTAGTGTCAATTTAACTTAATTTTTTCAAGAATTGTCAGTGAGATGGAAGTTAAATGATAAAATTGATTATTTAAGAAATTAGATTCTAGACTTTAGATTTATAGACAATTATTCGTCAAAAAAAGTCTAATGTCTTTTATCTAAAAGTCTAATGTCTTTGTTTACTCATAAGAAATAACAAAAATATCTTCGTTATCTTTCTTGAAAAACTTTTCTTCTCTCGCATATCTTTCTATTTCTGAATAATAGCGTAATTGCTTCAAGGTTGTTCTCGTTTTATTTAATTTGGTTGAAACTTCTAATTTTGTTGCTTCAATATTACTTAATTTTCTTGCGTCACCTATCATAGAAAACAAATCAATATCATCCAAAAAAAGTGCGTAAACTAAAAAAAATGTTCCTGTTAAAATGAACTTATTTTTAAAATACACTAAATATTTTTTCATCTGTATTTTTATTTGTTTTTAATTATATTTTTCAACAACAAAGATAATTGACAAATTAAAGATTAAATTACTTGATTCATATTGTTTTGAGAAAAGATTTGTTTAAAACTAAAAAAGCCCCTAAAAATAAAGGAGCTTTTATAATAAAATTTAATTTACAATTTCGTTGTATCTTGTTTTAAATTCTTCATCTTCTTCAAACCAATGAGCAACTTTATTTAGCAAAGCAACTGCTTTCTCTTTTTGTTTAGCATTTATATAACAATCAGCTGCGAAAAGAATTCCGGCTTTAAAAAATGCCTTATCAGCATCTGACCAAGATTCAATGCTTGTAGTTGCGACAAGGATTTTGTCACACTCTTTAAATATAACTTCAGCCGCAGCCTTATCTCCACTCTTAAATTTTGAAGCTGCATCAATATATTTAGCTCCAACAAAATGGTATGAAATCTTATAATATTTAGCTGCTGAACCACCAGCATCTTTAAATTTATCAGAAGTTATATAATCAGTTGTTAAATTCAATAAACTCATTTGTAATTCATCAACAAATTCCTTATGAGTATTTACACAACTAGAATCTTTATCAAGTTTCATAGCTTTTGACAATGCTCCTAAAGATTCTTTATAAGATGCCTTGTATTTTTCATCGGATGTTCCGGAAATTGACATTTTATACAATCCTTTTGAAAGCCACATAAATGGATAAGGATCTTTCTTAAGACTTTCTTTTAATGTGTATTTTTCAGCAGATGCTATTAATTTTTCATATTTACCATCTGCATATAAAATCTTTAAATCATCATATTCAGGTGCTTGTGCCGAACTTAAAAAAGTAGAAAAAACTACAATAATTAGACAGAATAAATTTTTCATAAGTACTTATTTTTTTAGCGGAATTTTCAATTACTGTGCCGAATTTATAAATAAAAAATTAAAATACAAAATTTGTTAAATTTTTACTCAACGCTTTTAATTAATAATCCTAAAATATCTTGAGCTGCTTTTGAAATTTTAGTCCCAGGACCAAACACACCAAACACACCTGCTTTGTATAAAAAATCATAATCTTGTTGAGGAATTACTCCACCAGCAACAACCATAATATCTTCTCTCCCCATATTTTTAAGTTCTGCAATAACTTGCGGAACCAATGTTTTATGTCCTGCAGCTAAAGAAGATACTCCTAATATATGAACGTCATTTTCAACCGCCTGTTTTGCGGCTTCTTTTGGCGTTTGAAACAATGGTCCAATATCAACATCAAAGCCAATATCAGCAAAAGAAGTTGCAATCACTTTCGCACCTCTGTCGTGACCGTCTTGTCCCATTTTCGCAACCATAATACGCGGTCTTCTTCCTTCCAATTTACTGAAACGATCCGCCATTTCTTTTGCTAATTCAAAGTCTTTATCTTTCATAGATTCTGATGAATAAACGCCACTAATTGTTCTAATTACTGCTTTATATCTTCCAAAAGTTTTTTCCATCGCTGATGAAATCTCACCTAGAGTTGCTCTTTCTCTTGCACAAATGATTGCTAACGCTAAAAGATTTCCATTCCCGTTTTTAGCCGCATTTGCTAAATTCTCTAATGAATCTTCAACCAATTTATTATTTCTACTAGCTTTCATTTCTTCAATTCGAGCAATTTGAGACATTCGAACTTTTGAATTATCTACTTCTAGAATTTCCATTTGCTCTTCTTTTTCTAATTGGTAACGATTCACGCCAACAATCACATCTTTTCCTGAATCAATTCTTGCTTGTTTTCTTGCTGCAGCTTCTTCAATTCTCATTTTGGGTAAACCTGTTTCAATCGCTTTTGCCATTCCTCCAAGTTCTTCTACTTCAAGAATTAATTTCCAAGCTTCGTTGGTCAATTCTTCCGTTAGTTTTTCAACATAATAACTTCCTCCAAATGGATCAATAAATGAAGTCACTCCTGTTTCTTCTTGAATATATATTTGAGTATTTCTTGCTATTCTAGCAGAGAAATCTGTAGGTAAAGCAATCGCTTCATCCAATGCATTTGTATGCAAAGACTGTGTTCCTCCTAAGGCTGCAGCCATCGCTTCAATACATGTTCTAGCAACATTATTAAACGGATCTTGCTCAGTCAAACTCCATCCAGATGTTTGACAATGCGTTCTCAACGCTAATGATTTTTCAGAAGTTGGATTGAATTGTTTAACTAATTTTGACCAAATTAAACGCCCAGCTCTCATTTTAGCAATCTCCATGTGGTGATTCATTCCAATTGCCCAGAAAAAACTAAG
>CANJKA010000253.1 GCA_947474675.1 Flavobacteriales bacterium | reverse complement strand
TACACGTTGGTGTTGTTGTGAACGTTGAAACATCAGTCAATGTTGTTGTGACCGTATTTGTAGTATTAGATGAACAAGTTCCGGCAGTTGTATAAGTAATCGAATAAGTTGTTCCGGATGTTCCACCTGTGATTGTTCCTGTTGTTGCATTTATACTTGCTGCTCCTGATACAACCATTGTAAATGTTCCACCTGTTGCTCCTGTGATTGCACATGTTCCGCCAGTACATGTTGGTGTTGTTGTGAACGTTGAAACATCAGTCAATGTTGTTGTGACCGTATGAGTAGTTGCTGATGAACAAGTTCCGGCAGTTGTATAAGTAATCGAATAAGTGGTTCCGGATGTTCCACCTGTGATTGTTCCTGTTGTTGCATTTATACTTGCTGCTCCTGATGCAACCATTGTAAAAGTTCCACCTGTTGCTCCTGAAATTGTACACGTTCCACCTGTACACGTTGGTGTTGTTGTATAAGTTGAAACATCCGTAACAGTTGTAGTAACAGTATGAGTAGTTGCTGATGGGCAAGTTCCGGCAGTTGTATAAGTTATTGAATAAGTTGTTCCGGATGTTCCACCTGTGATTGTTCCCGTTGCCGCATTGATACTTGCTGCTCCTGATGAAACCATTGTAAAAGTTCCTCCTGTTGCTCCTGTAATGGAACATGTTGCTCCTGTACACGTTGGTGTTGTTGAAAACGTTGAAACATCCGTAACAGTTGTAGTAACAGTATGAGTAGTTGCTGATGGGCAAGTTCCGGCAGTTGTATAAGTTATTGAATAAGTTGTTCCGGATGTTCCACCTGTGATTGTTCCCGTTGCCGCATTGATACTTGCTGCTCCTGATGCAACCATCGTAAAAGTTCCACCTGTTGCTCCTGAAATTGTACACGTTCCACCTGTACACGTTGGAGTTGTTGTGAACGTTGAAATATCAATTGGATAAACAGTAACATTCACATTACTTGTAGCAGTACATCCCGTTGCAGTAACAGTTGTTGTCAATGTATAAGTAGACAAAACTGGAAGCGCAGTAACATTTGTCAACGTAACAGTTGGATTAGAAACTGTACTTGAACTTAATCCGGTTGTTGCGCTCCATGAATAAGTTGACCCGGCAATTGATGCTACTCCTAAATTTCCAGCTACTAATGAGCATGGAGTAATGTTAGCACCAGCATTAGCTATAGGAACTGGAGAAGCTAATCCTAATCCGAAAAATCCAGCTCCACTTTGAATATCTGCATACGGAACAGTAAAATATATTTTTCCACCAGTTGCTGAATATCCTGCTGTTGGAGAATACGTATGTTCTCCTGCTGAAGCATCACTAAATGTTGTATTATTATCTAATAAAAGACGAACATCAGCATTTGTACTCGTCCCTAAACCTGTTGGCCCCTGCAATAAAGCCATGTCTATTTCGATGATAACATTTCCCGAAGGTGTCCCCGTTTTTTGAGTCCTCCAAACTCTCCCCCATGCAGCTGAAATTCCAGTGCTAGGAGAAGCGTGTGTGTAATTTTGACAAGAAAAAGATAATGAACCCGTATTATTCCCCCAAAGCAAATATTCTCCAGCTGCCATTGAAGTCGGTACAGTAAAACTACTATTTGCCATAGTTACAGCATCAGGTGTTGTATTGATTGAATGAGATTTAGGTTGACTTAATCCTTCCAACGCTAAATCATTTCCAATTCCAGCAACATCATAATGATATCCTGAATTGGCCGTCCATAAAGTATTACCTGAAGGAGAAGTGTAAAATGCAGTTGTAGAACCATTTCCACCTAAAGTAATTCCGTATTTAATCCCTAAATAGCTTTCAATTTTATTTGCTTCCGCAGTTGTAATAGCTCCCGAATAAGAGATTATTTCTCCTACTGGTCCTAACCAATCTCTTAATCGTCCATCAAATCCAAAATTATCATTTTGACCTCCCATAAAAGCATTTGTAGGAATAGCACTACCTCCTAATGCAGAAACAATATCGAAATTTCCAGAATGAGCAGTATTATATGTTATACCGGTAGCTGTTCCATTTTTTCTCCAAACACCTGCTGCTTGAAAATTTCCGCCAGCATATCCAGACTCCATATATTGTGGAATCACTCCTCCATTTTCTCCTCCATGCATTGGACAACCACCACAAGGTAAAGATAATGTTACCCCATCATATGTTGCTAAATGTGTAGATTGCCTAGTCAAATTTGTTAATTGAGAAACCCAAAAGAAAGAACGTAAATTAATATCAGGAGTTTTCAAAAAATCACCACCAGTTGCTCCACTCATTGTGAAATTAATATATGGATTATAATTGTAACCAGATGCTATCAAATCAGGACTTCCATTCACCGTAAATGGCGTTAATAAAGGACTTTGATCTGTCCAACCAGTTAGATTTGCACCAGCTGTAGTAGTGCCTGAACCAGCTTTAAGCCAAACTGCCAAACCTGTTGAAACTCCACCAGGACTTTGAGAAATAGAAGGTGTAGATAAAAATATAATTGTTAAAAATATAAAATATTTAACTTTTAAATCGGTCGAAATAATATTCATAGTAAAGTATGTTATAGTTATAGCAAAAAACAAAAAGTTTCTTTTAAATAGCATAACAAAACTAAACACACTAAATCAGTTTAGCAAATTATTTTAACTATTATTTTAAAATATCACGAGTTAAATGTATTATGTTATGAATTAAACAATTGAAAAAATATTTTAATTCTGAAAAATTAAAATAAACCTCTTTAAAACAAGCTATTTAATAAGATTTATATGGCCTGTGAAAAAATATTTCTTATCTGTTATTAAATGTTTGGTCCAAATTGTCCAGGTATAGGTTCCTTCAATAACATTTAATGAATTATATTCACCATTCCAAGATTCATTTAAATCTTTTGTCTCCCAAACCTTCTCACCCCATCTATTGAAAACATTAATTTCAAAACTGGTAGAATCATATCCTTGAGAATAAACTCTCCAATTTTGATTGTATAAATCTCCATCAGGTGTAAAAGTATTAGGAGCGAATAAGGTCATCATAATTTCTTGAATTGGAACAAAGGTTTCAGTTGAAGAGTCAGGACAAGTTCCATTTGTTGTATAAGTTAAATTATACGTTAATCCAGGTGTTGCATTTGTAACAGTTCCAGTTGATTCATTTATAACTGCACCGTCAGAAGGTGGATTTGTAAAAGTAAAAGTTCCTCCTAGCGTTCCTGTAATCGTACAAGTACAACCATCTGATGTTGGAATAGCAACAAAAGAGGCAACATCTTG
>CANJKA010000252.1 GCA_947474675.1 Flavobacteriales bacterium | reverse complement strand
GTTACCTACCAATGGTATAGCAGCACAACAGTATTGGGCGGCACAAGTTTAGGAGCATCAGCTCAAAGTGCAAGTTACACACCAAGTTCGGCTTTAGTTGGGGTAAACTATTACTATTGTGTTGTAACAACAGATTGTGGTACCCAAACAAGTGCTGTGTCTGGAGCCTTTATGGTAAATTCACCAACAACACCGATTACTTCACAAGCAACAACAGCTCAATCGATTTGTTTTGGATCTACATTTACATCAATTAGTGTCAGTGTTCAAGGAACAAACATTACCTACCAATGGTATAGCAACACAACTGCATCAACAGTGGGCGGCACAAGTTTAGGAGCAACAGCTCAAAGTGCAAGTTACACACCAAGTTCGGCAGCAGTGGGTGTAATTTATTACTATTGTGAAGTAACAACAGATTGTGGAACTCAAACAAGTGCTGTATCTGGAGCCTTTATGGTAAATGCTTTACCGATTGCATCCATTTCAGGTTCAACTTCTATCTGTTCAGGTCAAACAACTCCTATATTTTTTAATGGTACACCAAATTCAATGGTTAGTTATTCATTTAATAATGAAGCAACTCAAACTATAACATTAAATTCTTCTGGTATGGCAAATATAACTTCATCAGCTTTATCAAATAATGGAACGTATACTTTATTCAGTATTACAACTAATACAAATCCTTCTTGTTCGCAAATACAAAGTGGAACTGTTAATATTGTAGTATTTTCTTATCCTTCAAGCCCAAAAGTAAGTTCAGATGTAATTTATTGTAATGGAGAGTCAATTTTAGATATGACAGCATCTTCAAACTCAAATGGAGCTTTTATTTGGTATTCAGATGCGAATTTAACAGATTCGATTGGATTTGGATCTTCATATACTCCGTTACCTGAATCAGCAACTTATTATGTTACAGAGTTGTCTACATTCCCATTTTGTGAAAGTTTACCAAGTGAAATATCGATTCAATTTAAAAATTGTGAAATTGAATTACCAACAGCTTTTACTCCAGATGGAGATAAATTCAATGATACATGGGTACTTGAAAAATTAGATGAGATTTATCCTAAAAATAAAGTTCGAGTATACAATAGATGGGGGAATTTAGTGTATGAATCAGTAGAAGGTAATTATAATAAATCACCTTGGGATGGTAAATTTAATGCTGAGGATTTACCTGTTGCAAGTTATTATTTTATAATTGAATTTAATGATGATAAGCATTCCTCTAAAAACGGAATTGTGACAATTATTCGTATGTAAATAAAAAAAAAATGAAAAAAATAATTTTAACGCAGTCCTTTTTGATATTAGTTTCAATAGGCTTTAGCCAGCAAATACCACAAGTTAGTCAATATATGAGAAATCATTTTTTTATTAATCCGGCTGCAGCAGGATCATACGATTTTGTTGACATTAATTTATCTGGAAGATCTCAATGGACAGGTTTTGATAATTCACCAAAGTCTTCGTTTGCTAATTTAACAACACCTATAAACCAGAAGAAAAATGTTTATCATACTACTAATTTTAAATACTCTCCTGAGGTTGGTTGTGGTAAAACGAAGCATGCTATTGGTTTACAATTTCAATTAGATGAATACGGTGCGTTTCAAAATATGAATTGCTCCGGTGCATACGCAATACATTTGCCAATTAATAATAAAATAAACGTTTCTTTTGGAACAAAAATAGGATTTTCAAATTATACTTTTATAAGTAGTAGAGCAGAAGTAAAAGAGACTGCAATTGATAAAACATATTTAGATTATACAAGTAATAATTCAAATAAATTCATTTTTAATTTGGGGACAGGTTTGTATATGTATTCAAAACAGTTTTTCATTGGAATTGCAGCTGATCAAATAACAAAAGGGTTCGTTAGTTTTGGAGGATCTTCCTCTGTAAATTTTGATCCACAAGTATATTATAATGCTATTGGAGGTGTAACTTTGAAATTGAGTAATAATGTGTCGATTTCTCCTTCGTTTCTTATAAAATATATGTTACACGCCCCTCTTTCAAGTGAAGGATCTATAAAAGTAGAATATAATAAAAGATTTTGGGCTGGAATTTCTTATAGAAATTCAAATACAATTATTGGGATGCTTGGAATGAATATTAATACTAAATTGAAATTTGGGTATTCATTCGATTACTCTTTATCACGCTTTAATAATTATTCACATGGTAGTCAAGAATTGGTTTTAGGCATAATGTTTTGAAATTATTAAAAAATTTTATTATGAAAAGGCTGAATAATCTGTTCGGTCTTTTCTCCCCAAACGATTTTAACATTCATGGAATCATAATTCATAAAATAAATCCCATCAATTAGATTTGAACAATCAATAAATTTAGAAATCCCTTTTTTAACAATTAAACCATTGTTATCATATATTTCGAATCTTGTTTCTTCATTAAATTCGATAACTCTAGTTACTTTATTTTGCTTATATTTTAAAGAAGATTTATTTACTTCTATATTAATTTCGTTTGATGAGTTTTTAATTCCAAGCTCATCCATTTGACAAATTCGAAATTTATTTATACCTGAATGTAAATTAGCTAATTGAAAAGTGTAATTGTTTTTTGAAATAGAATCCTTGCATAAAATTTCGCCTATTTGAATCCATTTATTCCATATATATTGTTCAATAAAAAAGGAATAATTAGATTGAGTTGTAACATTCCAATGTATATTTTTATTTGCATCAATACTAATCGATTCAAAGTTTACTTTCCTTCGATTAGGTAGACATCCATTAGATAGTATTTTTGGCAAACAACCATTATGATGAACAATTTCGATAACGATTTTTTGACCTAGTTCTAAATGTTGTTCAAATAAATCAATTTCAAAAGCACCATTTATTGCAGACGAATCTAATATGATTTTTCCATTCAAATACACTTTCGAAGCACAGTATTCAATTTCATCGTCTGCCATTGGATTTTGAATATAAAGATTACGGCCTTGATATATTCCCTCCAATTTTAAAATAGAATCTTGTGAAAAGAGAAATGTATTCCATCCAAAAAACAAAAATAAAATGATTTTCGGTAGCATTTTTCGAAATTAAAAGAAAATTTAAACGGGTTTCTGAGCAAATTCAAACTGATCTGAATTGTTTTCTAACATTTCTAAAATATCCAAAATCTCTTGTAAATCGTAGGTTGAAACCAATTTTAAACGGTGTTCTTTGAAGTGAGCGATTCCTTTGAAATAATTCGTGTAATGACGTTTCATTTCATTAATTCCTAATCCTTCACCTTTCCAACGAACAC
>CANJKA010000251.1 GCA_947474675.1 Flavobacteriales bacterium | reverse complement strand
TATAAATAAAGATTCCGTTATCAATTACGATACATATATTTTCATTAAATTTGTTTCAAAACCATATTTATGTCAGGAAACAGTTTCAAAACTGAACAAGAAGTCTTTTGGGCTGGAGAATTCGGAACAGAATATATCGATCGAAACAAGGGTGAATACCTATTAGCTTCTAATCTGTCTTTTTTTAGCAAATCTTTAAAACAAGCAGGGAAAATTAAATCATGTATTGAATTTGGCGCTAATATCGGTATGAATTTAAAAGCGTTGAAATTATTATACCCAGATTTAAAGTTAAATGGTATAGAAATTAATTCAACAGCTGCTGGAGAGCTCAAGAAATTAATTGGTGAAAATTCAGTTTATAATTGTTCTATTTTTGATTTTGATCCTATTGAAAAGGTTGAATTAGCGTTGATTAAAGGAGTATTAATCCATATTAATCCAGAATACCTACCAACTGTCTATCAAAAGCTTTATGATGCTTCTAGTAAATATGTTTTGGTTACTGAATACTATAACCCCTCACCTGTATCTATTTCATATCGAGGCCACTCTGATAGATTATTTAAACGTGATTTTGCAGGTGAAATGATGGAGAAATTCCAAGACTTAAAGTTAATTGATTATGGTTTTGTTTATAAAAATGACCCATCTTTTCCTCAAGATGATATAACTTGGTTTTTGATGGAAAAAACTTCAATTTGATTTTTTTGTACTTTTAGAACAATCACAAACAAATGAATTCATCGAAATCGATTGCTATCATACCAGCTCGCGGAGGAAGCAAGCGTATTCCAAGAAAAAACATTAAGTTATTTCATGGTAAACCAATCATAGCTTATTCCATTGAAGCAGCAATCCGAAGTGGATTATTTGATGAAGTTGTTGTTTCAACAGAGGATGAAGAAATTAAAGACATCGCATTAAAATATGGTGCGATAGTTCCCTTTTATCGGTCAAAAAAAAATTCTGACGATTTTGCCACAACTTTTGACGTATTAGAAGAAGTTTATCTTTATTATATTGAAAAAGGGGAAATAATCAATACAATTTGTTGTATTTACCCTTGCGCAGCTTTCACAACTGCTGAAAAATTAACGTTGTCGTATAAGCTATTTAATGAAAATAATTTTGATTCGGTTCTCCCGATCATTGAATATAGCTTCCCAATTCAAAGAGCTCTTAAAATCGAAAAGAATAATGTTGCATACAGTAATCCTGAATTTGCATTAGAACGTACTCAGGATTTAGAAAAACGGTATCATGATGCAGGACAATTTTATTGGATGAATGCTCAAACAGTAATGAATAAAAAAACCGTTCTCACAGAAAATACTGGTTTCTTCATAATTTCAGAATTAGAAGCTCATGATATTGATACTGTTTCGGATTGGAAATTGGCAGAATTAAAATATAAATTGATGCATGATGAAATTTCCTGATAATTATAAAGTTTTAAATCATACTAGTTTTAAATCAGGGAATTATTCACTTATTCCCATTCGCTATGAAGATCGAATTGACATAATGCAATGGCGAAATGAACAAATTTATCATTTACGTCAAAATAAAATTTTAAAAATCGAAGATCAAAACGAATATTTTCAAAAATCGATTTCAACTCTTTTTATTGAGGAGAAACCTAGTCAACTTTTATTCTCTTTCTTAGAAAACGATATTTGTATTGGCTATGGAGGGCTTGTTCATATCAATTGGGTCGATCAAAATGCCGAAATTTCCTTTATAATGAAAACTTCATTGGAGTCTGAAAATTTTTCAGACATATGGCTAGTTTTTTTAGACTTAATTGAAAAAATTGCTTTTGAAGAATTAAATCTCCATAAATTATGTACATATGCTTTTGATATTAGACCAAAACTATATCCAATTCTTGAGAAAAGCGGATATAAATTTGAAGCACGGTTGATTGAGCAGTGTTTTTATAATAAGGAATTTATTGATGTAATAATTCATTCAAAATTTAATAGCAATGGAAATAGTTAAAGGAGAAAGATTGTATTTAAAAGAAATCGAAATTTCAGAAATTGACGATAAGGTTATGTCTTGGTTTGAAAATGATGAATTAATGAAATATTATACAAATTCTAAAAATAAAATATCAAAAACTGTATTGATTGATGCTATATTAAAAGGAAAAGAACAAGGTAATATTATTACATATGGAATTTATACATTGTCAAATGGAACTTTAATAGGCACTATTAAATTAGGACCAATAAATTTCAATCAAAAAACATCCGATCTGGTAGTATTGATAGGTAATAAAGATTATTTAGGTAAAGGATATTCAGTAGATGCAATTAAATTAGGAAATGAATTAGCTTTTAATCATTATAATTTAAGAAAACTTTATGGTGGAATGTACATGTCTAACATTCCATCGATAAAAGCATATCGCAGAGCCGGATGGCTTGTTGAAGGTCGATTAAAAGGATTTTATTATAATGAAAATAAAAATGAAGATAGATTATTAGTCGGTTGTTTTAATCCAATTTATTTTAGTGAAGTAGAATTGAACGAAATAAAAAATAATGAAAATAGGTACATATCAAATTGATCATAATTCTCCTGTTTTTATCATCGCAGAATTATCTGCTAATCATAACGGAAGTATTGATATAGCCAAAGAAACGATTCGAGCAGCAAAAAGAGCTGGAGCTAATGCTATTAAATTTCAAACGTATACCGCTGATACAATTACGCTAAATTGCAAAAAAGAGGATTTTAAAATTCATGGGACAATTTGGGACGGTAAATATTTACATGATTTGTATAAGGAAGCTTATACCCCTTGGGAATGGCATGCTGAACTTTTTAAAACAGCTGAAGAAGAAGGATTAATTTGCTTTTCCTCACCATTTGATAATACATCCGTTGATTTTTTAGAGAAACTTGGTGTTCCTGCATATAAAATTGCATCTTTTGAAATAACGGATATCCCCTTGATTTGCTATACCGCTTCAAAAGGAAAACCAATTATTATCTCAACTGGAATCGCTGAATACGATGATATTAAATTAGCAATAGAAACATGTTTGGAAGTTGGAAATCATCAAATTGTATTGTTAAAATGTACATCTAGCTATCCGGCCCCAATTGAGGAAGCAAATATGATCATGGTGAAAAAATTAGCAGATGAGTTTAATTTATTAACTGGCCTTTCAGATCATACAATTGGTTCGATAGTTCCAATTGTTTCTGTTTGTTTTGGAGCTAAAATCATCGAAAAACATTTTATTTTAGATCGGTCAATCGGTGGCCCAGATGCTTCCTTTTC
>CANJKA010000250.1 GCA_947474675.1 Flavobacteriales bacterium | reverse complement strand
TCCTTTAGAAAAGTTAGGTCCTGGTATAAATACAGCTAATGGTTGGGAAGGTCAACCTACTTTATCGGCTGATGGAAATACGATGTATTATACTGCTATGAGGCCAGATACTGAGGATAATGATATTTTTGTTGTTGAAAGAGGTAAAGATGGGAAATGGGGGACTTCAAAACCGTTTGCTGAAATAAATACTCCGGGGAAAGATAAGAGTCCATTTTTACATCAAGATAGTGAATCACTTTATTTTGTTTCTACTTGTTCAGACGAAAGAAAAGGTGCAGGTGGATTGGATATTTTTTACATCCGTAAAGTGAATGGTGTTTGGTCTAAGCCTAAAAATATTGGTATACCAATTAATACTCCAGAAGATGAATTAGGAATTTTTGTTTCTACGAATGGTGAATTGGCTTATTATTCATCTCGGTTTGGTGGAGATTGGAATATATACGCGTTTGAATTATATGAAGAAGCTCGTCCTTCTGCTGTAACAATTATGAAAGGTACTTTGAACGATGAAAATGGAAAACCAATTAAAGATGCGTCAATCGAAATTGCATACGCTGGTTCCAACGAGAAATCAACTGTAAAGGTGAATGGAAGTGATGGAAAATATGCTGTCGTTGTTAAAAATCCAACCAAACAAGATGTAATGGTTACTGTAAAGAAAGAAGGTTTTGCTTTTGATTCTAAATTAATCACCAAAGAAGAGTTTTCGGCTCAAGTAGCTGTTGCTCCAAAGGATATTGCTATCGTTAAACCTAAAGCTATACCTCCAACACCTCCTGTAGTTGGAAAAACGCCTCCCGTTGATCTTAAAAAGATACCTGAAATAAAAGCATCCGCTTTGAATACTCCAGTTTCAATGCCTAAAAATGACTTAGTTGTAAAGAAAATTAAAGTAGGTGTACCTTATACTATTAATGATATTTTGTTTGATCCAACTTCATTTGTATTATCTGAAAAGGCTAAGTTTATTTTAAAAACATTCTCTTCTTTTATGATGGAAAATCCTACAATAACAATATTAATTCAAGGGCACACGGATGATATAGGAGATGATGCAGGAAATTTAACACTGTCAGAACAAAGAGCGAAAGCAGTGAAAGATTATCTTATTTCACAAGGCATTAAAGCAGAAAGATTGAAAGCGAAAGGATATGGTGAAACAGTGCCTAAAGTTCCAAATACATCTGCAGAATCAAGAGCTAAAAATCGTAGAACTGATTTCGTGATTGAGAAATTATAGGGGGGACTTTAATGAATATAATACCTTTTAACAGGATTTCAACTATCTATGTTAAGAGATATTTTAAAAAAAATGATATATTTGAAGATGAAAACTAAAGCAATCTTCTTTAAATGTTTCCATCCTTTTTCTTTGATGGTCATTTTAATGATTTCTTATAGTGTTTTTCATACTTCAAAAAACGAACGATTAAATTCGATTATTAGTTCAGATGGACGTGGGTATTATGCTTTTTTACCTTCTTTTTTCATTTACGGTTCGACTGGAGGTAATGAAAGAAATATTGAAATAGAACAGTCTTATTCTAAAGAAAAACTTGTTCAAACGTATCTTGTTAAAGATGAAAACGGGAAAGCTTTTAATAAATACTTTCCGGGAGTAGCGATACTTCAAACTCCTTTTTTTGGTTTAGCTTATATCTATTCATGGTTATTTAATTATCCTATTGATGGGTATTCATTAGTGTTTCGGATCTTTTATTATTTAGGTAGTTTGTTTTATGCTGTTCTTGGAATGCTGTTTTTTACCCGAAGTATTCGTGATTTTTTTGAATTATCTGACTTAAAGTCTTCTTTTTTTACCCTGTTGTTTTATTGTATAACTCCTTTATTATATTACTCAGAAAATGTATTCTGTTTTTCACATTCGTATTCTTTTTTTCTGTTTGGTTTTTTCACGCTTCAGTTATTAAAAATGTCTTCCAATTTCAATACGAGGAGTATTTTTATTTTAGGAATGACGGTTGGTTTGATATTTCTTGTAAGACCTTCAGATTTGACTATTCTTTTATTAATTCCATTTTTACTTGGTGATTCTTTGAAATTTAATCATTTTATGAAAGCACTTTTTGTCAATAAATCGAAACTTGGTTTGATTGGTTTGATTGGGTTTCTGAGTGTCGTTATGTTTTTGTTTTTTATATGGAAATGGCAAACTGGCAAATGGTTATTGTGGTCTTATTCCGGTGAAGGGTTCTATTTTTTTAAACCTCATTTATTGGATGGGTTGTTCAGTTTTAGAGCGGGAATTTTTGTAAATACTCCCGTGTTAGTGTTGTCTTTTATAGGTTTAACATATATGTTTATAGTAGATAAATGGAAAGCTACTTTTATGCTTATCTATTTATTGATCAATTTTTGGGTCATTACTTCTTGGTGGTGTTGGGATTATGAAACGTCTTTTGGATGTCGCCCTTTTACAGAACATTTATTTTTCGCTCTTTTTCCGTTAATCGTTTTGATCAAAAGGTTTTTTTATATTTCAATTGTTCCTGTTTTTGTGTTATTAAGTATAAGTTTAATTCGTTATTGGGAAATCACGACTGATTTTTTTACTCATCAAAGATTTACCAAAGAAAATTATTTTGAAAGTCTATGTTTTTGGGACTTAAACAATAAGGGAAGGTGGAATTTCACTAGATCATGTGAACCATTTGGGGAACTGATTAATTCAACCGTTCTTTTTGACCGGTCTAGTCAACAGAAGATTACTAGTAAGAATGAATTTGTTTGTTCTAGTGAAATGTCAATTCATTTTCCGAGGACGAATGAAAGATTTTATTGCAGGATTGAACTCGATAAAAAATTTTCAACTCCTAGAACAACTGGAGTTATTGTTGTTGTGGATGCATATAATTCAAAGGATTTAAATAAAAGATTTTATTTAGCGAATGAAATGTATAATGATAAAAATGACAAGCCAAATTCATGGAAAAAATTTGTATTAGAGACGCTTATTTCAGATTGTTTCCAAGAATTTGATACTATCAAAATTTACATTTGGAATCAATCCAAAAAAGAATTTTACATTAAAAACGTCAAGATTACGCTAGAAGAATATAAAAATTAAGCAAAACCTATTCCCGAAGCACATACAATAATTGATCTTTCCACAGAAGAAAAAGTATTCTTTTTGAAGACTAAACTTAAGGGCATAAGATCAAAAAAAAGTGTGAAGGAAAGTATTTACGTGCGCTTTAACATAACTAATTTAAAATATTGGTTTGTAGAACAATGAGTATTCTATATTGAAGTGAAAAATTCCTTGAAAAGAACCTTGATTTTTGCTTAC
>CANJKA010000249.1 GCA_947474675.1 Flavobacteriales bacterium | reverse complement strand
GTCTAAAGCGCAGCGTATCTTGAGTCTATTTAGATTCAAGACTTAAAGATTCAAGATTTAAAGACTTATGAATAATCCCCAACTCATCAGTCTTTGAGCGTAGCGATCTTATGTCTAAAGCTTAGCGTATCTTGAGTCTATTTAGATTCAAGACTTAAAGATTCAAGATTTAAAGACTTATGAATAATCCCCAACTCATCAGTCTTTGAGCGTAGCGGTCTTATGTCTAAAGCGCAGCGTATCTAGAGTCTAAATAAATGAATGAAAATGAAGGTAGCCCTAAGACCACCTTCATTAACTTAACTGTGACTTACCTAACCTACCTATACTAGCTCTAAATGACGATTAATTTTGATATAAATGTTTCAACTTCTCCACTTATTTGTATCGTATAAATTCCCTCACTTAATTGTGATGAATCAAATTCTATAATTTCATTTTGTGATGAAAGAGGGACAATTAAAACTTCTTGTCCTACTTGATTCATGATTTTCACCCTTTTATTTTGAATGTCTTCTCCTCTTATTGAAAAAGAAGATGTTGTCGGATTTGGAAAGATTAAATAATCTTCTTTGCTTTCAATATTTACTACTTTTATTTCCGAATATTCGGAAACTCCGTCAAAGTCCACTTGTTTTAAACGATAATAATTAAGTCCAAAAATTGGATTTTTATCTTCTGAAATATAGTGTAATGTTGAATTTGAATTACCCGCACCATTCACAGTTGCTATCGTTTCCCAATTTTCAATATCTGTTGATTTTTCCACTTTAAAATAATCATTGTTTATTTCTGAAGCTGTTGTCCAAGTTATATCTACAGTTCTTTTATTGTTAGCGAAGGCATTGAACTCAATTAATTCAACTGGTAGGGGAGTATTTATGTTAGCTGAACCAATAGTAATATATTTGGTGGTATTATTTGCGATATGTGTTGTAGAAATTCCGGAAATAGTAATCATTGGGTTTGAATAAGTAAATACAATTCCAGTTCCATCTCCGTTGGCATAACATGTAGTTCCACCATTAGAAAAATCTCCATCATCATCAACTAATAATCTTAAATCAGCTACAACTACAGAAGTTGGCGTTCCATTTGGACTTAATATAATTTGCATATTTACCGTTTCTCCCATGTTTGTTTTGGTGACTTTCCATTCTCTTGCAATACGAGAATATAAATTGCATGAAGCTGGTGTTTCAGCAACAGAAGCATTCGTTGATTTCAATTTCCCCATTGTTGCTCCCATCATTATGTAAGATGCGTCAACGGCAAATGTTGACGCATTCCCACTATTTGTAGTAGCAATATTTCCTTTATAAAGTCTTATTGAATCATCTAAATTATGTGATTGTTTTTGATACAAAAGGGATGCATCATCTCTTCCGATACCGATAATGTTGTTTTGATAGGAAGGTGTTGCCGTCCAAATTGTAGTTCCTGAAGTTGATAAATAGTTAGAAGTCAAAGTCGAAGTCCCAAGTGTTACTCCATATTTTATGGCTAGATAAGATTCAACTTTTAAATTATTAATTGTTGATAATGTCGAAGGAAAAATTAAGAATTCACTAATTGCTCCTCCCATAATTTCGCCAAAATCTACATTTGCACCTAATGTAATTCGTTTAGTTATTGAAGGATTATTATTACTAGATGCTGTTAAAGAATTAGCGTTATATCTTCCAGTAATTCCAGATTGTTTTCCTCTAATACTGTATAAATCTGTTCTATTTACAACTGGTGCATTATAGGCTTGATTACTCGTTCCAGTTGAGGTAGTTGCATCATTGATAACAAAGATTCCATCTACCTTTATTTTGGTTTTACCATTTGTACCATTCCAGTCCAACGCTACAATTCCAGATGTATAACTTAACACTCCAAATAATGAAAAACCTGAACCTGCAGCATTTCCATCACCTAAATTGTAGGTTCCTGTTGAAGACAGGTAATCATTCACACCATCATAACTAATGTAAGGGTTGTAATTAAATTTGTTCGTAGAAGTATTTCCCGATCCTTCTTGATAAGTTGGTTGATTTGCAGCTGTTTCTTGCGTTGCAGATAAAGCAACTGAACCAGAAGAACCCCACGAAGATACTGCAGCTCCTTGCGTTGTTGTGTTGGTGGATGCATTTCCTTTTAACCATAATGTTGCGTTGGTTGGATATGGAGCACAAGCAATGTATGTTTT
The DNA here is from genome assembly GCA_947474675.1 of Flavobacteriales bacterium. Taxonomy (GTDB): domain Bacteria; phylum Bacteroidota; class Bacteroidia; order Flavobacteriales_D; family Crocinitomicaceae; genus CAIUKX01. The sequence continues at coordinate 1,161 of CANJKA010000249.1, read as the reverse complement.
TAAACAGTTAGGTGTAGCAGTTGGTGTATAAGCCACACCGCCTATTGTGATTGAACTATTTGGCATGTCTGCTCCAATTGTATTGCTAACAGTTCCAGTATTATTGAAATCATAAACGATCCAAAAATAGTTTGTTCCTGTTAAAAGTGCTTGATTTCCAGTAAAAGTAAGAGAAGCTGAAGGTGCTTTTCCTCCAGAAACAAACTCATTTGTTGCGGCGTACGTTGTTGAAGTTCCCGTATAATAAACATGAACTCGATTTACTGTTGATGTAGTAGCAGTTCCTGTCATATTAACTAACAATTGGGTTAAATTATAGGCTGTACAACCAGTTGTAGCAACAATTTCAACACGACTCATTTGTACATTATAATCACATTTTTCGCTGTTTCCAGAAGCTGCTAAATCCACAACAGTAGAAGATGTATAAGCTGAAGATGCTGCTGAATAGGTAACAGTAATTGTCCAACTACTGTTGTTTATATAATTTATAGAAGAATTACATCCACTTGTTCCTTCCCATGTTCTCCAAGCTTGAAGTTCAAAAACTAGAATTGTTCCTCCAGTAAAGGTTCCGTTTGCGATTGTGACACCTGTTCGATTATAGGAATAGGTTCCAATTGAAGCTCCAACACCACTATAAGTACTTTCAGTAATTGCAGTATTTTGACATTTAACTCTTGATCGTTGTTCCGACATCCATCCATCATTTGTTCCTGTCATTTGATAAACGATATCAATTCCAGTTACTTGCCAACAACCAGCAGGTAATGTTATATTTAAAGGTGTAGCTTCACCATTACAAGAAGAACTATAGGTATTATGTGTAGTTGGAATTATTCCAGCTGAATAAGTTCCGCTAATCGTTAATGAAAAAGAATTAAAAGAGTAGATTACAGCTAAAAATAAAATGTATTGACGCATTGCTTTTTGTATTAGATATAGTATATTAAAATCTACGGCAAAGGTACTTGTTTAATAAAGTTGTTTAAAAATTATTTGGTTAACAAAGGGTTAACATTTCTTCTGTTTTACTCTATTTTAAAGGGATTTAGAGAATGATTTAAATGATTAATAACACAAACAATAGCTTTTTGTTAAAATTTACACTTTCGATATGTAACTATTTAAATTTTGATCGGTATTTAAATTTAACTTCTT
>CANJKA010000248.1 GCA_947474675.1 Flavobacteriales bacterium | reverse complement strand
CTAGCACATCAAAATAATTTTAACCCAAAAATGTATTAAATTCATCTTTTATATAAAAAAATTAGTATATTAGAAAAAAGTTCGTTCTACTACTATGAATATTGGGTCAGTTAAAAATATTTTTATCCTCTTTTTTATTATTGTAAATTTTACAATAAGTGCACAAAATATCTCTAAAATAAAATATTCCATTACTAAATAGAGCAAAACATGATACAACAAAAATTAATATTTTATTAGATAAACTAGGTCTTAAATATGAGAATATTAATGTCGATTCTGCTATTTATTTTTATAGTATTGCCTTAAATATTGCTCAAACATCTGATTATGCAAAATCAAAAAATGGAAAATTAAGTCAGAAATTTAAAGCTTATGAGGCAAAAGCATATCGGTTTATTGGCATCGCTTATAAAGATCAAGGATTCTACGAAAAAGCAATCAAAAACTATTTATTAGGTTTAAAAATTGCCGATAATTTGGCAGATAAAACATTAGCATCCCAGCTATATAGAAATATTGGCAATGTTTATTTTGAACAAAATCTTTTTAATAAAGCGACGGATTATTATACTCAATCATTAAATATAGAGATAAAATTAGGGAACAAAAAAGGGATTGCTGAATCCTATACTTGTATTGGAGGAGTTTTAATGCAAGATAAGAAATACGAAAAATCAAATCAATACTTTTATAAATCACTGAAAATTTCTGAACAAATTTCATACAAACGATTGATATATCATTGTTACATAAATATTGGAATCAATACTGAATTACAAGGAAATTATAAAAAATCGAATGCAGAATTTTTAAAAGGACTTAAGATTGCTGAAGAAATTGGAGATAAGCAAATGTTAATTAATTCCTACATAAACTTAACCGAATTGTACTTATTGATATCTAATAAAGAAGATAAATCGTTCAATTTAAAAAAAGCACTTGAATATGGTGAAAAGTCATATCTATTAACAGAAAAATTAAACCTTCTTCCTTTGCAAAAAGAAAGTGCCGGTTTACTTCGAAAAATATATACAAACTTAAATAATTTACCTTTAGCACTTAAATATTCCGAGATTTATATAAGCTACTCTGATAGTGTTTTTAATGAAGATAAAACAAAGATTATTTCAGAAATGGAATCGAAATATTCGAACGAAAAAAACAAAATAGAGCTTGAAAAATTAGCTGAAAAAAATGAACTTCAAGAATTGAAAGTGAACAAACAAAAAATTGTTATATACTTCTTTATAGCTGGTTCATTATTATTTCTTCTTTTTACAATCCTTATTTATCGATTATTCAAGCACAAGAAAAACGCCAATGAAATTATTATTGAGAAAAACATTTTAATGTCTGAACAGGCTGATACAATTAATGAAAGTATTAATTATGCCAAACGAATTCAACAAGTTATTTTTCCAAGTGATGACTCTCTAAAATTAATTTTAGGTGAATATTTTATTCTTTTTAAAGCTAAAGATATAATAAGTGGTGATTTTTATTGGGCAACAAAAGTGAACAACTACCTGATTTTTGCAGTTGCAGATTGTACTGGACACGGAGTTCCTGGTGCACTAATGAGTATGTTGGGCATTTCTTATTTAAATGAAAATGTTTTAAACAAAAATGTGGAAAGACCTTCACAAGCTTTAAACCTTTTACGATTATCTATTATTAAGGCATTAAATCAAAAAGGGGAAGAAGGAGAACAAAAAGATGGACTTGATATTGCTTTGTGTGCGATAAATTTAGACACAATGGAAATGGATTATGCTGGAGCTTATATGCCCTGTTACATCCTTAAAAAAGAAACAAAAGATTTTATCAAATTAATTCCTGATAAAATGCCAATTGGTATACATCCATCAATGCCTAATTTTACAAATCAAACCGTAAAGCTGGATAAAGGAGATATAATTTATTTAATGTCAGATGGATATCAAGATCAATTTGGTGGTCCAAAAAACAAAAAGTTTTCTATCAATCAAATTCAAAATACACTTTTAGAAATTCACGAAAAACCACTTTTGGAACAGAAAGAAATATTATATTCTTCTCTTAAAAGATGGAAAAATGATCATCAAATAAAATCTGAACAAACAGATGATATTACATTTTTGGGTGTGAAAATCGATTTTTAATTTTTTAAAATTACTTATAATTTATACGCTGTTTCATTTTTAATTTCAGTCATTACAAAAGAACTCTGAACTTGTCCAATGTTTTCAATGACAGCTAATTTATTCGTAATTACATCTTGGTATTGATTCATATCTGTAACAACAATTTTTAAAAGATAGTCATAAGTACCAGCAACATGAAAACACTCCATCACTTCATCAATTTTAGTAATTGCTTCTTCAAATTTATTTAAAAGAGGCTTAGAATGTAATTGCAATGAAACACTGCAGAAAGCAATTAATGACTTTCCTATTTTCTCTTTATTCACGATCGCAACATACCCTTTGATAATTTCAGTTTTCTCTAACCGTTTTATGCGTTCGTAAGTTGCTGTGACTGATAAATCAACTTTCGCTGCTATTTCCTTCGTATTTAATCTACAGTCAGATTGTAATGAAAATAATATTTTTTTATCGATTATATCAAACTTTTCCATCTAGTTTATTTTTCACTTTTAACAACAAAATAAGCACCATTTTAGAATATTCATCTAAATTTTTACCAAATATAGTTTTAAAAACTGAAACAGTATTCAAATTTAGACAATTAAACAATTAGCTTTAATTTTGTCTTTATAAAAAACGCTTTTCAATATAAAACAAAAAATGATAAAAAATATTTTCATTGCAGGGGGAGGATTTTCAGGATTATATAGTGCTTTAAAATTAAGCGAAAAAGGTCATTCAGTTACTTTAATTGAAGCTTCTCCTGATCGTTGGGGCGGAAGAATGGAAACTTCTACTATGGAAGGATTTATTACAGAATGGGGTCCCATGCGTTTTGAAACCCAACTTCAACCAAAATTTGGGAAACTTATTGATGATTTAAAAATCGAAATGGAACCTTTTACAGGACCAAGGGCAAACCCATCTCGCTATCCACAATACGATTTACCTTTACAAGAACAAAACCTTGATTCTTTAGATTTACTAAGAAGAGGCGTTTTATTAATCATGGGGAAAATTCCCAATGATCCGATGGATTATGGTTGTCAAGATTGGATTGATAGTTTAACAGAAGATGACTTTCGAATCATGCGAAAAGAATCGACTTTAAACGGAAAACCCTTGTGGAATACAGGATTTTGGAATGCGTTGAGTGAAGACGGAATTTTAAGTCACCAAGCAGTAATGAAAATTAGAGATACGGGAACATTTTATCACATGATTCCAGACAATTTAAATGCAATAGAATGGTCAATTTGGTGGTTAAGAGCATTTAAAAGTGATGGTCAAATCTT
>CANJKA010000247.1 GCA_947474675.1 Flavobacteriales bacterium | reverse complement strand
TTTCAATAACGCAACGACATCTGTTTTGTCTTTAACTTCCGCATCAGCATATAAGTTCTTTAATTCAACTAATTTAGCTTGAACAAAATTCAAAAGGTTTATAGAATTTGGACGAGTAGCAACTACTTTAACTAACTTATTCAAAGCCTCATAAATCGCCTTTCTACCTGCAATCTTATCGTCATATAATTTATCAATCCCTTTACGGTGATATTCATAATTACATTCTCTTAATGGCTCAAATAATTGGTGGAGGATATTATCTACTAAATAAAATCTATTTCTTTTACCTGATTCATTAGAACGCCAACCTGGAGCAGAAGAAGATTGCGCATTTGAAACAATTGATTGTGCTTCTGTAAAATAAGGAGTGCCACCTTTTAAAGCGAAAGAATCGTAATCCATTCCAATAATAAAGTATGCATAAAAAGCCAATATTGACGTTAAATTATCTCTAAATTGATTAGGAGCATATATTAAGACAGAATTTCTAGAATAAGCAAAAGAAATATCATCATCTTGAAAATTAAAAATTGTCGTATTGTAAGAAGAGCTAAACGCTGGTCGCGAGGATTGAATCTGCATTGATCCAGCATAAGTACCAGTTGAAGGAATTGAATTTATTTGAAGCTGAATTTGACAGTTGATGCGCTCTTCCACTTTAAACTTATCTTTTGTCCATTGTGTTGTATTCATCATGTCATAAATTGTTTGTTTCAATTGCTCAAAAATTTCCTTTTCAACAGTTGTTACTTCCAAGCGAGCATCTGTGATAATACTCACTTGACAATTTAATTCTTGCGCTTTAATTGACGGTGATAAAGCAATAAGAAGGATTATAGAAACTATAAATTTCATTTTTTGAGATTGATCAAATATTCAACAATATCTTTTGCCACTTCGGACTTAGACTTTAACTCAAAATTAGTTAAATTATTGTGATTGTCCAATAGACTAATTTTATTCGTATCACCTGCAAAACCAGCACCTTCATCTGATAAATTGTTCATCACAATCAAATCCAAATTTTTTCTTTCCAATTTAGACTTTCCATTCGCTAACATGTCATTGGTTTCTAGGGCAAATCCAACCAAAATTTGGTTTTCTTTTTTCACAGAACCTGCCCATCCTAATACATCGGGATTTTTAATAAACTCAATAAAAAGCGAATCATCGTTCTTTTTAATTTTCTCGTGTACTACATTTTTTGGCCTATAATCTGCCACAGCAGCGGAGAAAATACCAATATCCATATTATCCCAAACAGATTGAACTGCATCCAACATTTCAACAGCAGTTTTTATAGGTATTAATGTTAAATTTTCGTGTTTTACATTGATAGATGTTGGACCACAAATCAGTGTGACTTTTGCACCTTGATTTAAACAGTATTCAGCTATTGCAAAACCCATTTTTCCTGAAGAGTGATTTCCAATAAATCTCACTGGATCAAGCGCTTCGTAGGTTGGTCCAGCAGTTATTAAAATCTTTTTTTCAAATAATGATTTCTTAGATAATTGCTCTAAAAAATGGTTCTTTATGGCGTTAACGATAGTTTCTGGTTCAGCCATTCTGCCTTCTCCTTCTAATCCACTAGCTAATTCTCCACTTTCAGCTGGAATTACAACAACACCATCTTTTTCTATTTGAGCAATATTCCGCTTCGTTGTTGGATGGGCATACATATCCAAGTCCATTGCTGGCGCTACAATTACTGGAGCTTTCATCGAAAGATATGTTGCTAAAACAAGATTATCACAACTTCCGCTAGCCATTTTTGCCAACGAATTTGCCGTTAATGGAGCAAGAACAAATAGATCCGCCCAAAGGCCATATTCAACATGATTGGTCCAAACACCGGAATCTTTGTTCCAAAATTCAATTCCAACTGGATTTCCGGAAAGTGTTGCTAAAACGAGGGGACTTATAAAATCAGAAGAGGCAGGAGTCATAATACATTTGACTTCTGCCCCTGATTTTTTTAATATACGAACAAGGAATGCGATTTTGTATGCAGCAATACCTCCGGTTATCCCAAGAAGAATGCGTTTTCCTTGCATGATTTATTTTTCTTCTGGCATTCTTACGAACATCTTATCTTCCAATAATTCTTGCATTGCCATGGCAACTGGCTTTGGCAATTTCTCATAGAACTTTGAAATTTCGATTTGCTCACGATTTTCAAAAATCTCTTCCAAATTGTCAGTCGTAGATGCAAATTCTTGCAATTTCTGAGTCAATTCTTCTTTTAGCTCAACACTAATTTGATTAGATCTTTTTGACATTGCTACGATAGATTCGTAGATGTTCGCCGTATTCTTCTCCATTTCAACTGTATCTCTTGTTACTGTTGAACGTTCTGCTGTACTGTTTTTAAAATTCATTTTAATTTATTTTCCGTAATTAAAATTTTGAAGTTCCTTATTCATTTCATCGCTGATGTCGTTGACTTCACTTTTGTATTTTGAATTGGGGAATTCGTTGACAAAAGTACGATATCTTTCAATAGTTTCCTCAATTCGATCTCTTTTTTTATTCTCAATACTGTTGATTGCAAGAAAACGTGAATTTTTTAATAAAATATAAAATACTTCTTCCTTGTAAATTGAACGAGGATAATCTTCCATAAAAGTTAACGCAGTCGTTACAGCAGCCCTATAATTTTCAGTTTTTGAATACAATTTGACTGCATCATAATTCTTCCCTTCAATTTTAAATCTCAACTTATCCATGATTTGATTACAAGAATCAATCAAATTTGAAGTTGGATATTTATCGATAAATTGCTGTAAATTATTTATTGCTAATTCAGTTTCGTTTTGATCCAATGATTGTTCAGGAGAATTATTAACCGAGCACATGGCTGATAGAAATAGACATTCTTGCGCTTTTGGACTAAAAGGAAAACGCTGTGTGAAAGCTCCTAAATAATAACCAGCCATATAATAGTCTTCTACTTCATAATAAGATTTACCAATTCTAAAGTATGACAATTCTCCTTCACCTGTTTTTGGCATTCTCTGATAGACTTGTTCATAAAGGGTTACAGACCTTAAATATTGTTTATCCGTAAATAATTCATTCGCCAATTGAAATTTACGTTCATAATCATCTCCTTTTACAACTTTATTGTAATCAGCACATGAACTCAACATCACGTGAAAAAAGGAAATGATTAATATGTTTTTAACTAATGTCATTCAATTTTATAATTATTTTATACCAAATGTACTTTTTATTTCACCCGTAAGCTTCTACCAATTTGTAAGGTTGTTGTTGGTCTAATGCCATTTAATTGACAAATTTTAGATATTGAAGTGTTGTTTCTTGAAGCAATATTTGAAAGCGTATCACCTGACTTAACTTTGTGGTATTTCTTTTGGACAGTTTGAACAGCTGGAATTGCTTGCACAGGACTTTCGCCTTCATCCAAGGTGTCAGTTGGTTT
>CANJKA010000246.1 GCA_947474675.1 Flavobacteriales bacterium | reverse complement strand
CAATTGTGATAGTGGGAGGAATGTTGATTTCTGAAACTTTAGTGCAACATCGTTATAAAGTAAATGAAGATTTAAGAAAATCTAACTTTATTGAGTACACTTCCGAACTTTCAAAGCATATCAAAAAAGACGATGTACTCGTATTATATGGCCCAGATAACTGGTCATCTGATGAAAACGAATCATACAGTAAAAAACTTGCAATGTGTGTCGATTCTATTGCATCGGATAAATATTTTTTTAGGTCAGTAGTAATTGGAGATTACGATGGAAATGTACTTCAATCAAATGAAGAATTGGTCAAATATTTTATTGACAGGGATTATATGTCTCCCAATAAAGTAATTTCGAAAAGAGAGATTTTGGATATGATTGGTAAAAAACCTTCTAACGAAAATAGTTATGGATTAGACGGCGGTATTGATTGGAACGGAACAAGGTATGTTTTACACCATAAAATTGCCCTACATAAGCCTAATTTAAGATTGGAGCAGAGTACAAATTCTATGAATTCGGTTACGTATTCGATGATATATTTTGGTCCAATTGCCAGAATTAAGAAATTCAAAGAGATTAATGGTTTTGCAGGTACACCAGTGTATAATAAGATTTTGGCGAATCAAGAAAATGTGCTATTCACAACCAATTTAACCTTGGAAGGGGTTTCAGAAGATGATAACCTAGAATTTCAACTTACGCTGGAAGACGAATATGGAAAAGAATATAAATTTAACGTAAAAAAAGTAGGATATTCTATTTATTGTACATTACTGTAATGATATACCTGCTTTGCAGGATTTGTAATTAGAAGTGTTCGGAACGTTAAAATCCATAAATATAATTCAATAAATTTAGTAAACATTTATTAGTTTGAAGTAGATCTATTTTCGTATATTTAACTAAATAATATAAATTATGGATGATATATTAATAATCCCCGACACCGTCGTTATAAATAAAATACACTTTATTAGAGGCAACAAAGTTATGTTGGACAGTGATTTAGCAGATCTATATGGTGAGGAAACAAGAAGATTAAATGAACAAATTAAAAGAAATATTGAACGATTCCCTTCCGATTTTATGTTTCAATTAACAGAAAATGAATTTGAAAACTTGAAATCGCAATTTGCGACATCAAGTTGGGGAGGAAGAAGAAAATTGCCTTATGTTTTTACAGAATACGGGGTACTAATGTTATCAAGTGTATTAAACAGTAAAAAAGCGATATCAATAAATATACAAATAGTGAGAATTTTCACGCAAATGAGAGAAATGCTTTTGGCTAATAAAGACATATTATTACAATTAGAGAAAAAAAATCAAAAGGTTATTGGTCAAGATGATCGAATTGATATGATTTATGATTACTTAAAAGAATTTATTGAATCAAAAAAGAAACCTAGAGTTGCAATTGGTTTTAAATCTGAAGATCTAAGCAAATAATCCCCACATGAACCACTGGAAAGGTTTTCCTAGGTTTTTTTTGAAATTTATAGCTGAATGAAATATTAACTTACTCATTTACAAATGTAAACTGCGGAGTGAAATTTTAATTATGCCTCAATTTATGACGACATTTACAACAGTCTTTTTATTTAAGATTTTTTATTCTTTGATTAAAATTTTAGAATCTTGATTGTCTACCTTCACAAAATACATTCCCTTTTGATTGTTTTCAATTGAAATTGATTGATTTGAATTTACATCTTGTTCCAAAACAATCTTTCCACTGATGTCTGCAATTACAATAGAATGATTTTCATTATCAGAGAATTTAAATGAATAAACGCCTGATGAAGGATTCGGGTAAATAGTAAAATTATCCTCTTTTTCTGGCTCTATAATCCCTGCCATAGTTTCTCCACATCCCCATTGACTAAAATCTGAACTTGTCGTTTGCCAAGCTTGAAAAGCTGCGAAAGATTCACCTATTGTTGCCCATTGTAATTCAGAGGATGGAACACCTGCTAAACCATCAAGAACGTTTTGCAGTTTAGTGAAAAACGCTGTTCCATAATCACTTTGATTTGTCATGATTCTCATTACATAGAATTTATCAGCTGGCCATTTTCCAGTTTGAATACTATCAACCTGCCCTAGGATCAAGTCAATAATTTCTTGCTCATTAGTCGTATCAGTTAGCACGGGAGCACACCCTACTCCAATGCACCATAAATTTTTAGAAGGGTCATGCGTTGTAAAATCAGCTTCCGATTTTGGCTTGAAACATCCAAAATTATTAAAATCATTAGCATGTGGCGGATAACTTCCTGCTCCTGTTATCAAATCACATTGCCATGAATTTCCGTAAATATTCCCAATAATAGGAACTCTGTACTCTTCCCAGTCTAAAGGATGATTTGCAATATCTGTCGACGAATAAATACAACCACCTAAACTATGAGAAGGATTAGCTCCCAAAGAATCTAAAAGATACCATTGATCTGCAATGTTTCTTCCATTCATGTTTTTATATCTAGGATCTATCTGAATATTATCAACATAAGGAGCATTTGCTAGGGTTTTAAAAATGTTCGTATTCGTTGCTGCTTCATCTACAAGTGCTCCTAACACAAAACCATCAGAAGATTGCACATTCCATTTTACATTGTAAGTATTGACCATAGCAGCCATCGTTAACATATTCGTTTTGGCTATAGCATAATTTAAATTAGACTGTAAATTATCTGTAGGTTCATTATGAGACACCAATTGGATGTACAATTTTGGTTGTTGACCAAATGAAATAGTTGTTATAAATAACAAAGCGAAGAGAAGTGTAGTTTTCATAATTTCTGTGTTTTTAGTTTTAATGAAGATACTAAAAACTTCTACAAAAGAACAAAAAAATATAGGTAAATGATCAAAATCTATCGGTAAATGAATATTGTTGGACTTGTGATTATCGAGCAGAACTAAATAGCCCCTTATTCAAATTAGAAAATGACAACGAAAATTCCAACGAACCACCACCATACGCTCTTCTTAATTTAGAAATGGTCGCATCGTAAGAAATTCCAAATTTAAAGCCTTTATAATCAACCATAATAGACGGGATTATGGCATCTTTTACACGCATGTATAATCCAAATCCAAAAAATGCATTTTGAGAAAAACCTGTCAATTTTGTTCCCTCTTGAAAACGATAACGGATCATACTTCCCAAAATTGTTTCATAGTGTCCTCCTTGAATAAATTGAACTATACTCGCATCCACAGAAATATTTGATCCCACAATATCTTTGATGATACCCGTATGAAAAACGAATTTTTTATGCAATCGATCATCTGATCCACTTGTGTATTTTAGTAAAGGTTCGTTCAGATGATAAACAGACGCTCCTAACTGAAACTTAAATTCATTGTTTCGAGCAAAAGTTGATTTTTTTGGAGAAAAAACATAATAAGCTCCGGTTCCTATATCTAGATAACTAAAACTTTGTAAACTTTGAACTTCTCCTGAAGAAATCGTTTGATCAAAAGCATACGGTGTGCTGTTCCATTGATTTTCAAAACTGAGACTTGAAATATCACCTTTTCGACTTCCGAAACCGCCTAATAATCCAACTGAAAAGGTATGACCTGTTTTTCCCATCGGTAAAATCCCGCTTAAAGAAAGT
>CANJKA010000245.1 GCA_947474675.1 Flavobacteriales bacterium | reverse complement strand
TTTAAAGAATCATACAACGTACGTTTTAATGAAGGATTGGAATTAGTAACGATTCGTCATTATGATCAAGCAACAATCGATAGAGTTACGGAAGGAAAAGAGATTTTAGTAGAACAAAAAACGAAACAAACTGCACGTTTTTTATTGAAAGATATTTAAGAAACTAATTATATTTAAAATTAAATAGTTTTTTTCTATTTTTCATCCTTAATTCTTTTTAGTGTATAATTGTTAAAAAAGACAATTATACACCAAAAAGTATTAAGAAATTTTTTAATGTTTTAAATTACTTCTGACATTTTAACCTCAATTAAACCTGGTTCATTTTTACTCTTTTTAGATCCATCATTAAAAGTTGAATTATCTTTCATAAACTCTGAATATGTAGTCTTCTTATTATCAGTCCATTGATACTGTCCAAAAACTTTTTCAATTAACCATTTTGGAGCAACTTTTTCCATTGTTCTCATCATTACAATGTCATATTTACGATGAAAATTTATCCAACATTGATTACAACCATTTACATGTTTCTTTTGTGTTTCCTGAGAAGCAAGAGAATTAAAAATAGAATCTAAATTACTCGTATTTACATTGCCTAATTTCAAATCCAAATTCTGGCAAATAGGTACACTTCCATCTGGTAAGATAACAAGACTATCTAAAATACTTCTACATTTTAAATTCAATTTCTTTTTACGCCATTCATCATACAACAATAAAAAATCAAAGTTCTCTGTTGTATCAAGAATATTTTTAGGTATACTATTCTTAAAACTAGTGGAATTTGTCACTTTTAAATGATCATGTTTTGGAACATTCATATCCGTTTTTTGAAGATTGCTTAATTCATCTTTAAATTCTTTCAAGCCGTTTTCGTTAGCTTCTTTCACATCAGACATTTTTAATACAGGTGTATTTATTTCAGATCCAATTTCTATTTCATGCGCTTTATCAATTGTATCAAAAAATGCTATATCGTTATAAGTTCCAATACGAACATCAATGTTATTAATAGTCGCAATATCTATAACATGCTCCATATCTTGAAAATTATTGTAAGGAGAAAGTGTAAACATAAGTGAAATAGGAACAATATCTTTACATTCTTCAATTACTTTCAAAACGCTATCATAACCGTCTCGACCTCTCATATACAAATATGTATCCTTCGTACCATCTAAAGAAATAAATAATCTTTTTGGGGGGAACGCTTTAACCGCTTCGATTAATTTATCTGGCTTTAAACAATTAGACAATAAATCAAAATTTGGATGATTTTTAGTAAACCATTCCAATATTTCTGTTGCTTCTGGGTGAAGTAAAAATTCTCCTCCTTCCAAACCAATAATAGTATGTTTTGAGATACATTTGCTTTTCATTATCTCAATAATTTTAGCAAAAGGTAAATGTCGAACGGGTCTTTTTGCCCAAATCAAACAATGTTTACATTTAGAATCACAGAGTTCTGTTCCATAGAGCATTAGTGTTGATAGCGTCTTTTTACCAGGTCTTATTGTATTGTTTACAAATCTTAAACCTCTTCGTATGTAATCTATTTTGTTGTACATTTTATAATGAATTTAGATGATCTATTAATTTATAGGTTGAAATAATATCTGTTAGACTAGAATTATTTTTAATTTTATTATTGGTACACTTTTTTGAAAAGACATCAATTTCATTAAAATAACCAGAAGTAAATAATTGATTATTTTCTAAAATTGGACTAAAATTATTCCGACTAAAAAGGGTTTCAATTGCGGGATTGCTTTTTGTGACTTTTTCCAAAGGAATTGAAAACAAAGTCCCTGGTTTCTTTTGAAAAGTAAGATGTTCCATATTTGAAAGATCATAGATACCTGCTTTAGTATTTATTACTAATTTTTCCTCAGCTTGTTCCCAACTATATTGAGTTGATAATTCAATACTTCCAATAAATTTGTCATGCTTTAAATGGATGAAAAAAGTATCTTTATTTGATACATTTACTGACATTATAGTGTAATCACCAAAAAGGTGAACTAATAAATCAATTGGATGAATAAAAAGATCCAATATTGGATTTCCTTCAGGATAAGCACCTGTTATAAATTTATAATTATATGAAAGCGTTTCAAGTTTCTTTTTCTTTAATAATTGAATAACCGGAGCATGCCTTTTTTGCAATCCAACCATACAAAAGCCTGTACTGTTTTTTTCTATTTCAATTAATTGCTTTAATTCTTCTAAATTAAGACAAGGTGGCTTTTCAATAAATACATTTTTACTAGATTCTAGTGCTTTTTTGACAAGCTTGAAATGGCTTTTTGGATTTGAACTTATGAAAACATTTTTTACTTCATCATCATTAAAGACTTGATTTTCATCATTCGTGCCAATTACACATTCAAAGTTTTTACTAATTAAATCAGCATTTTTTGCGCTTTTAACTAGGATATATTTAAGAGGAATTCTTAAATAATTAATTACAGGATAGAGATTTGAAATACTATGACTTCCAATTCCAACAAAAGCATATTTATCGTGATATTTCGTTGTTAAATATTTCTGCTTTTCGTAATTCTTATAATAACCAATGATTTTTTCCATTTATTAAGCTTTAGAATTTATAAATAATTAGAGATGTGTCAGAAATTACATTTTCAATAATTAAATAGTTGCTTGAATTAGGAATTAATAAGTGATTTAGTTGAAGTTTATAATTTTAAGGAATGGATAATATATAATAAGTAAGCACAATAATTTAAAATAAACTCAATAATCAGGTGTCGAAAATTCAAAAATGGCATGTACTAAAACTCTAGGAAAATTATTATTAATAAATTAGGTAACGTTGATTATCGTGATGTCAATCAATATGTCATTAATCGTTTTAACCTATTGTGGTCTTAAGTCTTTTTCCTATCTTCGTACTCTCAAAAATTCAACATCAAAATGAGTCAAAAATATCAGGAATACAAAGGATTAAATTTGCCAAACGTTGCGCAAACGGTACTAGAGAAATGGAACGCTGAAAATGTTTTCGAAAAATCTATTTCAACACGCGACGAAGAAAAGCAATTTGTGTTTTTTGAAGGGCCACCTTCTGCGAACGGACTACCTGGTATTCATCACGTTATGGCTCGATCTATAAAAGATATTTTTTGTAGATACAAAACTTTGCAAGGTTTTCAAGTAAAACGTAAAGCAGGTTGGGATACACATGGTTTACCCATCGAATTAGGTGTTGAGAAAGAATTGGGAATCACGAAAGAAGATATCGGAAACAAAATTTCTGTAGAAGATTACAACAAAGCGTGTAAGGAAACAGTAATGCGTTATACTGATATTTGGAATGATTTGACTGTGAAAATGGGGTATTGGGTGGATATGGAAAATCCATACATTACGTATGAGCCAAAATACATGGAAACAGTTTGGTGGTTGTTAGGTCAATTATACGAGAAAAATTTAATTTACAAAGGATATACAATACAACCGTATTCGCCAAAGGCTGGTACGGGATTGTCTTCACATGAAATTAATCAACCAGGTTGTTACCGGGATGTTTCGGATACGACGGTTGTGGCACAATTTAAAATGGTGGATGGGGAAAAATCGCCATTCGGCGATATCGTCAGAACGGAT
>CANJKA010000244.1 GCA_947474675.1 Flavobacteriales bacterium | reverse complement strand
TTCTACAATTAGAAGAAAGAATGCAAAAAGTGGAAAATGTAAAGTAAATTTGCACTAAAAAATTAAGTTATGCTTAAATATATAATAGTTGGATTTGTATGTGTTGGGATTGTGTTTTCTTGTAAGAAAGATAAATCACAACCTGAAATGAGTGTTTTGAATGCTGGGTGTGATTGTGCGAAGGAAGTTAGTGCTAATTTTTTGATGGAGGAGATGTCTACAGGAAATACCAATTTTGCAAGATATACTGACACTGATTCTATTTTTAGTGATAAAAATGTACGTTTTACTGCTATTGAGGATGATGCTGAGTACACATGGTATATAGGTACAGAAGTTTTACATACAAAGTCCGTAACCCGATATTTTGATAATACTTTAGTTGGTCAATCATTACCAATATCACTAGTTGTAAAAAAGAAATCCAATACTATTTGTTTTCCAAATGATGATGGAAAAGATTCAATTTTGAAGTATTTAAGTGTTGCACAACTAGGTACATATGATTTTCTTGACACAACTTTTTTGGAGGGTACCTATCGAATGAAATCTCCATTATTACTTGATAGTGTAGAAATTGTAATTGATTATAGAGATTATGTTAGTGGTATGAATAAAAGAATTGATATTTATAATTATGATGGTTTAGGGTCAAATTGTACACAAAGAATAAATCGAGGAGGACATGTCAATTACAGACAGTTTTGGACTTTTGGTGAAACAAGTGTAACACAAGGTAATTATTTACAAGGAGATATGCATCACCGCTTAGATGGTATCGTTGAAATGAATTTTACTACTGGTGGATATGTCAATGGAAATTATGAACAAATTGTTAATCATTACCTCTATAGAGGAAGAAAATTATAAATAAAAATGAAAAAGATAGTATTAATTTTAATGATATTTATTACTAGATCATTACTAGCTCAAACAGACTGTGATCACAATGTTAGTACAAATTGTACTAGTTCTTCTAATTCTGCTTTACCAAATAATGGAGCTGTTAATGGAGATGTAAGATTTTTAAACACATTTAATTGGAACGCTATTGATAATAATGGATATTTAGCTCCATATCTATTAACAAATATGCAATACAATCAACAAATGCAAAATGTGATGTCAACTCAAGCTCCACAATATTATAACTATATTTATTCTGGTGAAAAACTGACATATAACAATGGATGGGAATTGATGATATTGAATATTGGAACTTTTGCAAATGGAATAAATAATCCAGCTCAAGATTTTAATGATATACCTTATATTGTATTTTATAATCGGTATACTGGAATCA
Source organism: Flavobacteriales bacterium (assembly GCA_947474675.1). Classification (GTDB taxonomy): domain Bacteria; phylum Bacteroidota; class Bacteroidia; order Flavobacteriales_D; family Crocinitomicaceae; genus CAIUKX01. Next base: position 2,369 of record CANJKA010000244.1, on the reverse strand, counting down.
TGCGAATATTTGCAAATTATGGAAATGGGTATCTTCCAACAGGAATTAGTTTTGATGCAGTTAAAGTTAATGTAAGTTTTGATGATGTATCAAAACTAAGTGGTTTATTGCGTTTAAATGAAGGGCATGATAAGGCTCTAGATCAGACAACAGATGTTAAAAATATGGTAGGATTAGCAAAACATCCAAATTCTCCAGGAAAATGGTTTAGTACTGATATCCAATTAGCTTACGATCCCTGTACGTGTTATTTTCCTTCTAAATTAAGATTAAGTTTTGATTTTATTACAGGTGAAACAATAGAATTACATGGAAGACAAATATCTATTGAAAAAGATTTAATTGAAGGAACTGCATTATCTGATAAAAATTATTTGTCAAATTTCGATTATACTGGTAATACTGCTGATGGTGGTATTTTGATGTATAAAACATTGGATTATTTAGTTAATGATTATATTAAAAAATTAGATAAATATAAACAAGAGTCGCTTTCAGCAAATGAAATAAATAAAGAAGTTGAAAGAAGATTAGCTGTGATTAATGCATTCAAATCCATTGTTATATCAAGAGGAGGTAGTTTGATTACTGAAGTTGCTGGTCTACCTTGGTTTGGTAAATTATTAGAATTTGGAAATGATTTAATTGGGGAAAATGCATTAAAAAAGGATGATATTATTAAAGAAGCAAAGAAAGGCTTGGCAAGCGGAATTAATTCATTAATAACAAAAAACTTTCAAACTGTACCAACTCCTACAAGTCCGAATACACCTTCAGCTACATTTACCGAAATGCATTTTACGGGAGCTACTTCCAATTCAACAACTATAGATGGTCCAGCTTTTTATTCACCTGGAACTTATGGTTCAGATGGTACTGGAAATCCTGTTTTGTCTTCGAGTTTCGATTATCCTATTTACAACGATGTTGTAGGAACATTCGCTTTATTGGAAAGTCCCAAAATAAATATTTCTGAAAAACTTGATGATAGTTTCAATGCCATGAAAAATTTTTTTTTTGAATTACCTCCAGAAAAGCAAATTGACAGTGATCATTGTCTTGGAGATGGATTTAATCATAGTTATGAAGATAATTTTAGATATCAATCTTGGACAAGAAAATATCAAATTCAATTAAAAGAAAATTTAAAATATGCATTAAATTCAAATCTAGATATAAAAAATTACAATATTGATGCCTCGTATAATATAGTAGTAAGTAGAATTGAAATGAATAGATCTGTAGATTTAGAAAACGCAAATACATACTTTGATCCAACATTTACTACAAATTTAATATCTAAAAAAGTTGACTTAGATAAATATTCTATAATAAATGCAAATTCAAATTATCAGACAGGAGCAAATTTTATTTCAGATCATGGACTGAATCGACCAGAAGAATTTCCTTTATTAAATAGAGATAGTATAAATGTAGAATCTTACTTTGTTCCTTTAAATGGTTTTAAATCAACAATTGCAGGTATTGGATTAAAAACCGAACAGTGGATGGTTAGAAGATGTACTGTTCAAGGTACTCCAATAAATGACGCAGCATATTTGGAACCTGCATTAAATTGTGATAAATTATCTTTAGAAGTTAGTATTAAATTAATAATTGATATTGAATATAATACATTAAGATCAGATGGGACACCTAATATTGTAACTCAAGTATACACCTATAAAGTTAGGCCTGAAGATATTAATTGGCTAAACCAAGATATCTATCCAAATCTTGAAAAATCGATAAAAGATTATAATCAATACCCACAAAACATTTCTTTAAAAAATATTGATTTTAACGGTTCTCCTGTCGCAGGATGTATTTTAACAAATAATACATATACTTGTAAAGCTTGGGGCAATATTGCAATAGAAGGAAATTTATCTACAAGTAACGGTTATAGTGTAAATATTAATGCTGGAAATGAAATATATGAATCAGATAATTCAACCATTGCTCCAGAGATTGTTTTATCAATTGTACCGGTTTTAGATAATTCACAACCAATGCCAAAAGCCGATCTACCATATGTAACAAATTTTTGTAAAGGTACAAACCCAAATTCACAATCATACCAAGCAAGAAATCCATCAGCAAAAATCTTAACCGCTCTTGCAGAAGAAGAAAGAAAAAAACAACTTCAAAACACAGATAATCTCTCATGGGATTTTAACCTTTACCCAAACCCAACAACAAAAGAAACAAACTTAACTTTCACTGGTAATTTCAACGAGAGTTTAGAAATTCATGTTTTTGATGTTACTGGAAGCGAAGTATTAAATTCAAGTGTCCTCAATGAAAATAGAACTTCAATTGATGTGTCAAAGTTAAACAAAGGTTTATATTTTGTTGGAGTAATTTCT
>CANJKA010000243.1 GCA_947474675.1 Flavobacteriales bacterium | reverse complement strand
TTGGTAAAATGTTTGACTCAAATTGAGGAATTCATGGGGCCTGAAAGGAAGGTTTGTGTTGTTAGAGAATTGACAAAAATATACGAGGAGTATAAAAGAGGAACATGTAAAGAAGTAAAAGAATACTACGAAGCTCATCCTCCAAAAGGTGAAATTGTAATTATTATTGAAGGGAAAAATGGGAAAAATTAATACAGAAGCAATTGTTTTAATTCAAAAAGGGAACGCTCATAAAGCGTTTGAACAAAGATCTATTGAATTAAATGAACCAATTGGTAACGAAGTTTTAATTGAAGTTGAATCATTTGGTTTAAATTACGCAGATGTGATGGCCAGAAATGGTCTTTACAGAGAAGCTCCGCCTATGCCATGTGTAATTGGTTATGAAGTTGTGGGAAGAATCACAAAAGTTGGTGAGAAAGCTTCATCGGGATGGATTGGTAAAAGAGTTGTTGCATTCTGTCGATTTGGTGGATATTCAAAACACGTTATCACCTACGATACAGCAATTGTAGAAATTGAAGAAATGAATGCTGGTGATGCATTGGCATTGTGCACACAATCAGTTACAGCTTATTACATGGCTGAATATTTATCTCCAATTCGCGAAGATGATCATGTATTGATTCACGCTGCTGCAGGAGGAGTCGGAACGATTTTAATTCAATTAGCAAAAAAGAGAGGAGCAATTGTATACGCTAAAATTGGTTCGGAAAACAAAAGAGAATTGGTGAAATCGCTTGGTGCTGATTTTGTAATTAACTACAGCGAATCAGATTACGAAGTACAAATAGAAAAACTTTTAAAAGGCGAAAGATTGGATATTAGTTACAATCCAGTTGCAGGTTCAACATTTAAAAAGGATTTTAAATTATTAGGTTCAGGTGGAAGGTTGGTCTTATTTGGCGGAGCAGAAATGTCTGGAACTAAATGGGGAATTTTATCTACACTGAATTTTGTTCGAAAAATGGGTTTTGTGATCCCTATCGGATTAATGATGAGATCAAAGAATATTCTAGGCGTTAACATGCTAAAAATCGCGGATAACAAACCGAAAATAATGACGCTTTGCTTACAAGAAGTTGTCAATTTATACAAGCAAAAAGAAATTATTCCTCAAGTTGGGGGTGTTTATTCTGTTTCTGATATATCTAAAGCACACGAAGAATTAGAGAATGGAAAAACGATTGGGAAATTGGTGATTAATTGGTGAATTTAAATTAGTTATGATTTTCTAAAAATATCTTCAATTCATTTTCTAATTCAGTTAATATTTGCTTTTTTGAAGGCAATTCTAATTGATATTTACTAGCAATTATTGTATCAGAATTTTCGGGTAAACTAAACTTCACAACCGAATCATTTTTATCAGCACATAAAAGAATTCCGATTGTTTTATTCTCTTCTACAAATTTTTCAGTCCGATCAAAATAATTAACATACATCTGAAGTTGTCCTAAATGCTGATGAGTAAGTTTTTCAGTCTTAATTTCTATAATTACAAAGCATTTTAAAATTCTGTTATAAAAAACCAAATCAATAAAAAAATCATCTCCATCTATGTGGATACGCTTTTGACGAGCCATAAATGAAAAACCGTTACCTAGTTCTAAGAGAAACTCTTGTAAGTGTGAAATAATAGCAGATTCAATCTCTTTTTCATAATATGAACTCTCTTGTTTTAAACCTAAAAACTCTAAAACCATAGGATCTTTAATAATTTCTTTTCCTTCAGAAGGAAATTGTTCCTTATGAGCAACTGCCATTACAGCTTCTTTTTTATTACTTAAAAGCAATCTTTCAAAAAGTTGGCTATTTACTTGTCTTTCCATTTGACGAGAAGACCAATGATTTTTTATCGATTCTGCTATATAAAAATTTCTTTTATCTTCATTTTCAACACTTAATAAAAGTTTATATTGAGTCCAATTCAATTGTGTCCGCAGTGCGGACACAATTGGAAACATTCTATAAAATTGTCTGTACCAATTTAAATTTCTATAAGAAAAACCACTGCCAAATTCAGGTTGTAGTTTTTGTGCTAAAAGTTTAATTATGTATTTTCCGTAATCAGCTCGGTCTTTTCCGTCTTGTTCTTCCTCAAAAATTCTCTTTCCGATTTTCCAATACATCATCGTCCTTTCAGAATCGACTTTTCGAACTGCATTTTCTCTTGAAAGGTTTATAATACCTTTCACTTCATTAACTAATTTGGTGTTCCCTATAGGTGTATTTGAAATCATAATATCTACTTTTTTACTTTAAGATAGTGAAAAAGTTGATTTCGATAAATCTATTACGAAACTATATTTTAATAAATTAGGTAATCTAAATCTTTGGAAGAGCTGATTTTATTTCAAAGGAATTTCCCAAAATAAATCTGGATTGTTAGTCGTGTAATTAATAAATAACATGTTAAAATATTTATTAAAAGATTGAGTCATTTTTATAGTATGATTGTATGCATCTAATGGAAGTAACTGAATTGTTTTATATGCTTCCCCATTTTTAAAAGTTTCAATATCAAATTCACTTGAAATCGGACATTCTATTCTATATAAATTTTTGGCCATATAATTATATAAATACTCTTCTTTTAGGGTAGACTGTTTATTATTCCAATTTGCTGTGGGGTTTAAGATTAAAGGTTTTCCATTAATTAATCGTTCTCTTACTTCTTGAATACTTAATAATTCACCATTTTCATTCATTACATATGCATCGTTAGTTGGATCTATGTAAAGCCATTTGTTTAATTCAGTTGAAAATACTGAGTTAATTACATGACAATCATCAAAAATGGAATCTTTCGGCATGCATGTTACATAATGAGATTTAATTCCCATAGCTAAGTAACATTCATTTAATGTGATAGCGAGTCCCCTACAATTTAATCCTCTGTTGTCTTTTTTACATTCTGGTATCATACTCAACGCATTTTTAATGTCTGGATTTGAATGTTGTCCATCATGAGGAATGGTAGTATGAACCCAATGTAATAAATTTAATATTTTTGAAACCTCATTTCCTTGTCCAGCAATTGAATCTAAATTGTATTCTTTCCTAAGTTGAATTAATTTTGGATCACCTTTAGATTGATATGTATATTTTGGAAATACAGAAACATCTTTACTATCGTATTTTTTTGCTTTTTGTAAAATTGACAAATAAGAAATAGTTCCATTTGGTTTATAATTAGGATCCTGTTTAATTTGTGTATAAGCCGTATCTTTGTTATTTAGGAGGATAATGAAATTGATCACTTCATTTTTTTTCAGAATAAATTCTTTTGATTCCAGATTAGTATAAAAAGTTACTTTTTTTGAATTCGTTACGTAAATGTCGGGTTTAATTTCTGGCATTAATGTCCATGCATTTTTAAACAATTCTTTTCCAATTTTAATATCGACTGAAATAGATGATGCTTTTAAAATAATTTGATTTCCTTGTGAAAAAGCTGATTTAGAAATAATTAAAAGGATGCTGATTAAGATGATTTTCATGATTTAAAGTTTGTTGTTTTTTTAAATAATAATATTAGTTTGAATAACGATATTTTTTTAATTGGTTACAATTCCAACCAATTCCTGAATCTCATTTAATCGCTCAAATCCTTTCTTTAAATTGGTGATATCTGTATAAATAATTCTTAATTTGTCATTGGCTTCACTGAACGAACATCCTACTGGATTTTTCTGAAT
>CANJKA010000242.1 GCA_947474675.1 Flavobacteriales bacterium | reverse complement strand
GTATATTCTACAATTAGAAGAAAGAATGCAAAAAGTGGAAAATGTAAAGTAAATTTGCACTAAAAAATTAAGTTATGCTTAAATATATAATAGTTGGATTTGTATGTGTTGGGATTGTGTTTTCTTGTAAGAAAATACAACCTGAAATGAGTGTTTTGAATGCAGGGTGTGATTGTGCGAAGGAGGTTAGTGCTGATTTTTTAATGGAGGAAATGACGACAGGAAATACCAATTTTTCTGAATATACTAAAACCGATACTATCTGTAATAATAAAAATGTTCGCTTTACGGCATTGGAAGATGATGCTGAATATACTTGGTACATAGGTACAGAAATAATTCACACAAAAACTTTTGTGAGATATTTTTCAAATCTAAGTGGTCAAAACATTCCAATTAAATTAGTTGTAAAAAAGAAACCAAATTTAATTTGTCTACCAAACGATGATGGACATGATTCAATAGAAAAACACTTGATAATTTCAACTAATACAAGTTATTCTGATACAAGCTATATACTTGAAGGTACATTTCGATTAAAAGATATAAATCAAACCGACAGTGTAGATATAACTGTCGATTTTAGACATAGTGCTAATTATCCTTTTTTGTTGGATCTTTTTAATTTTGATGGGCAAGGAACAAATTCACTTGATTTCAATCCTTTAATTCAGAATTCAATAGGTAATAGTAATTCGTTATTAGCATTTAACTATAGACAAATTTGGTTTAATATGAATTCATATTCTTCAATTTTACATCATGATTTGAATGGAGTAATAACATTAAACATTATTAATAATAATCCCTCCTTACCTTCATATTTTTATAAAGGAAGAAAATTATAAAACATTAAATAATATGAAAAAAATAATAATTCTATTTACAATCTTACATTTTTATACATTTGGGCAGACAGATTGTGTAAATAGTGTAAGTACAAAACCATTATCCCCAACAAACAATAGCTTACCTTCAATTTCTGGATCATCAGATTCAAGGTATTTAAATCATTTTGATTGGTTCCCAATTGGGGCTGTAGGTACTGCAGAAGAGGGACTCTATATGGGATATCCTTTAACGAACATGAGTTTCGCTGGTACTCCTTTAACGTCTATGGCAAATATAATGTCTCCTCAAGGTACTAGCACCGAATACAGTTATATTTATAATGGTAGATTACCAATAACTGAAAATGGATGGGAATTGTTATTAGTAAATGTTGGTAAATTCCCTAATAATACAGATGATATCCCATTATTAACAAATGATTTAAAAGCATTTCCTTATATTGTAATATATAATCGATATACTGGAATAATAAGAGTTTTTTGTATGTTTGGTTTAGATAGAACTGTTTTTGATGCTGCTAATGCTGTAGAAATAAATATTGAATTTGTTAATGCATCATCACAAAATTATTCTGGTTTAATGAGATTATATGAAGGCTCAGATCAAGCTTTAGATCAAAAAACGGATGTTAGAAAAATGACTTCGCTTGCAAAAGCTGAGAATTATGGAAATAAGTGGTACAGTACTGATTTTCAAATTGCTTATGATCCATGTCAATGTTATTACCCTTCTCAATTAAAATTAAATTTTTCACAAATTAAATTTTCAAAATTAATAATGCATTCGAGAGAAGTATCATTATCTGATCAAGGTTTAGTTGATAATACTACACTAGGTTTGAATCCATCAGATTGGTTAACAGGGTTTGATTATTCTGGAAATACAGCTGAAGGAGGAATTGCAATTGCAAAATCTTTAAAAGGATTAACAAGTAGATATATTGCTGAATTAGAAGCTTATAAAATTGAATTAGCAGCTGCACAAGTAATTAATGCAGAAATTGAAAAAAAATTGGTAGTAATGAAGTTATTTGAAAAAGTAGTAGTTGAAGGTGGATATAGCACAGTCTTATCACTAATGGGTATGCCTTGGTGGGGGGCATTAAATACTTATGCTTCACATCTATTAAAAAAAGATTATATTGATGACGAATCACTTAAAAAGGAAGCCAAAAACGCTTTGGCTTTAGGTGCAAAAAGTCTTACAACATTAGTCGCTGGTGAAATGAGACCATTACCTACTAAACCAGAAATTCCAGTTGCAACATTTTCTGAAACTAGTTATTCTGGCCAAATAGAACAAAGAAGTGATTATGCAGGTCCAACTTTTTATACACCTGGGACATATGGTTCAACTTTAACACCTGCTGGTTCAAATACACCTCAATATGGTACTGGTACTCCAACCATAAGTTCAGTATATCAATATCCAATTTACAATGAGGTACTTGGAACATTTTCTCTGTTAGAAACACCAAAAATTACTTTAAAAGAAGTAACTCATAACGCAACTAATAACATTACACAATCAAATCATACAGAACCAACAAATGTAAATTGGGACGTTCGATTACAGAGATATCAATCTTGGACAAAAACATATCAAATAGAATTAGCTAGTGATTTAAAATATGCATTGAATAATGCTTTAGATATTAAAAATTATTCAATAAGAGCTGCTTATAACATAAGAGCTATAAGAACAAATCCAACTATTCCATCAAATGTTATATTGAATTGTTTTCAAGATAATAATTCATATGTTAATACTGTTATAACAAATAAAAACCTAGCATTATATTCTCCTATACTTTCAAGAAATTTACCTTATAATTATTATGTATCTAATCCTGATTATGATGAGACACATTGGGTAAATATTCCTACTCCAACAATTGATGAAACTCAGTTTGAAATTGAAACACCGTTTCTACCAATTGATGCTTTTAAAGCCTTGGATGCAAGAATAGGTATTAAAAATGAATCAATTTCTTACTCAAGAAATTTTTTCCCACAAGAAAATAGCAGTAATTACACACATACCACAACATACCCAAGTCCTGGTGTTAGTGTTACAACATTTGATTTAAATGATCCTGATTTAATTAAACCTATACAATTAAATAGATTTAGTCAAACATATGGTTATGATTTTATTGTTGAATTAAAATTAATAGTAGATATAGAATTTAATACAGTTGACAATACAGGTAGTACAAATAAAACTACTCAAATATTGACATATTCTATTCCTTCTGAAAATATAATTAAAACGACTTCTGATGTTACTGCAATTGATCCAATAAATAATATTTCTATCTATAAAGAAGATTTAATGTTTATTGATGTCAATTTTGGAGGCCAGAGTATTGATGGATGTACAAAAACTGCAAATCAATATACTTGTAAAGCTTGGAACAATATTAAAATTGAAGGTAACTTAACAACTAGTAATAACTATAAAGTAGATATAATTGCGGGTAATCAAATCGAAAACATAAATAATTCAACGGTTTCTCCTGAAATTATTTTATCGATTGCACCAGTTTTAGATTATTCAAAACCTATGCCAAAGGCTGATCAAACGTATGTAACAAATTTTTGTAAAGGAACGAATCCTAACTCTCCAGCTTACCAAGCACGAAATCCTTCAACTAAAATATTATCAGCTCTTGCCGAAGAAGAAGCAAGAAAAAAACAATCCCAAAACACAGACAACCTCTCATGGGATTTCAACCTATTCCCAAACCCAACAACAAAAGAAACAAACTTAACTTTTAACGGTAATTTCAATGAAAGTTTAGAAATTCATGTTTTTGATGTTACTGGAAGCGAAGTATTAAATTCAAGTGTCCTCAATGAAAATAGAACTTCAATTGATGTGTCAAAGTTAAACAAAGGTTTATATTTTGTTGGAGTAATTTCT
>CANJKA010000241.1 GCA_947474675.1 Flavobacteriales bacterium | reverse complement strand
TGCGTTAAGAATAGGGCAATCTTGCTGAAAATTTATTCTACCATTAACTTGTATAAACTCACTTCTGTTTTATTTTGGATTTTCAATACATACATTCCTGCTTGTTCTTTTAGATCAATGTTGATTTCGAATTGGTTGTTATACGTTTTTGATAAAACAACTCTTCCACTCATGTCTGTAATTTCTAGGCTTACCTCATCCATTGTTTTTTCAAACTCAATTGCAAAAGTACCATTGGAAGGATTTGGGTATATTTTGAAATCAATCGGATTGTTCTTTTCATCGATTCCAGCAGAAGGATCAGTACAAATATCAATGTTACTGTTGTAAAAATCTTGTACAGAATCTGCAATAATCATTAAATGATTTACACATGATAAATAGTTTGAAGTATCTGTGTTTTCTGCAAATAAGATTGCAAAATCTAAATTTAAGGTGTCTCCTGGTGCAAAAAACCCAGAGTTAACAGTCATAAATTGTCTCGTATCTCCACCAGGATTAGGACTTGAACCTGCTCCATAAGGATAAACTGCAGACCAACCATTGGAATCATTTGGATTACTAGGGTACAGAAAACTACATGGAATAGTTCCACCAATTTCATGCCCATTTCCACCGTATGTCATTGTTGACCCATCTCCCCATTTACCTAACATATAATTATACAATAGCGAAGGTGTACTTAGGCTATCATTCTGTAATCCTCCCCATGAAAAAGCACTAGCATTCACTAATTCATTGTTCAAAGAAATAGTGCCAATACATGGGGGTGAATTTCCGTATCCAATGATAGGACCACTCGTTTGATCGTAACTATCTCCATTATACGAATACATCAAATTTCTTACAGAGTCACATCCAACATAGTCATCCATGTTTCCACCTAAATCTGTATCCATAAAAAAGGAAGTCCTAAAATTATACAAGGTTTGTATTCCTTTGTTGATTATTTTTTTGCTAATAAACGTCGTATTGTCTAGATAATCAGCTGTAGCATATTGATAAATCATTAAATGGACTTCCATTCCAATTTTTTCACCAGTTGTTGAAGTATGAATTCTAGCATCATCATTTAAAATAATAAACGAAGCTTCACACCCTTTAATATCTGGATAATCTCCTTGAGTTGGTTCATATATTCCATCATTATCTAAATCGATAAAAGGTGCCAATTGAAGACTAACTCCCAACGTTGGGTCGCCATTCCCTGGCCAATTTAAAATGGAACTTGGTGTAACATATCCTGCAGATGCAAAGTTTAAAATATGTTGTGCAATATCGTACTTTTTCACCTTCCAAATAGAAGGTGAATACTTTGAAACATACAAAGGATCTAAATACGAATTATTTGATGAAAAAGGTCCTGAAAAAATATCGCTATTTGGCATGTAAATTTGTGCCGATAATTTAAGTTGGTCATTTATATCTGTACCTCCATACCAAAAAGCAGAAGAAAAAATGGAATATTTCCCACTGCCTTTTGGCACTTCATAACCAGGAACATTATTTTCAGGATGATTAAAATAAATCCCTCCATCGGAAATAGTAGCGTTCACGTTGTTATAATCTTCAGTTGCTAATGATGTGAAAATTTGGGCTTGGCCGGAGGAAGCACTTAATAATAAGCTAAGCTGGATAAGGATTTTTTTCATGATCTACGTATTTAAAGTTCAAAACAAAGATAGCAACATTCAATGTAGAATGTAGTTCAATTAAATTCAATATTAAAGAACTATATACACGTCTAAATATATTTCTCAATAAAATACATGTCAATTTCACCCTTATTTTTAGCTTTAACTTTTCCTCTGTATTCGGTTTTGAAATTATTTTTTACCAATTCAAAAGTACTTCCTGATACATTAACTTTACCAATTTCACCACTCGATTCCATTCTGGCAGCAATATTCACAGCATCTCCCCAGATATCGTAAGCAAACTTTTTAATACCGATAACACCCGCAACAATTTGACCGGTATTGACCCCAATTCGGATATTCCATTTTGGTTCACTTTCGGCTAATTTTGAATTGTATTCGTTGATAAAATTTCTTAGATCTAAAGCTGCATTAACAGTCTGAACAGCATGGTTTTCTATCTGTTCAGGAACTCCTCCCGCAAACATATATGCATCTCCAATTGTTTTAATCCGTTGCAATCCATTTTTTTCAATTATTAAATCAAATTCATAGAAAATTTCATCTAATTTCTCTACCAATTGTTGCGGACTCATCTTTTCTGAAATCATTGTAAATCCAGAAAAATCAGTAAATCCAACACTTACTTCATTAAACAGTTTAGGTTTAGAAGAACCATTCAATTTTAATTCTTCAGCAATCGATTCAGGAAGAATGTTTAACAGTAAACTTTCAGAAATTTCTTTTTCTTTTTCAATCAACGCCCTACTCTCTTCAATAATTGCATTCTGCTTTTCAATAAAAACTTTTCGTTTATGAAGTTGTTTATATGAATAAATGATGATGATTAAAACAATAAGAATTAGCAATAAAACACCATAAACAATTCGCATTTTAAACGCATGATCAGCAGCATCCCTTTTTCTTTTTTGGGTTTCCATATCACTCTGTTTAGCGAGAAAACCTATTTCTTTTTTATTCGCTTCAATTACCAAAAACTCTTTTTCAAGAGCTAATTTTCTTAGTTCATTTTCACGTTTACTTAGTTCTAATTTTCGCTCTGCATTTTCCCTATTCAATTGTTCTTCATTTAATTGAAGTCGCTGCAATTCTTCTTTTGCTTTTAATTCACTGTTTTTTAATTCCGAAATATTTAATTGATCTTCTTTTAATTTTGAATTAAATCGTTCTTTTTCTGCTACTTTTTCAGCCCTTTCTTTTGCCGTGTTGATGACATTCATTTCACTTTTAGCCCAAATTAATCGAAACTGTTTTTCAATTTGCTCAACCTTGTATTGTTCAAATAGTAATTTATTTTCCACAAACCGATTTTCAGTTAAAAGAGAGTCTCTAATATTTAAAAAGTTTTTATATTCGATTAACGCTAATTCATATTCAAATAAATCTTGATGAACCATCGATTTGATTTCATAACTTCTTGCTAATTCTGAATAAATCTTATTTGATTTCTCGAATTCAATCGCATTTTTTAAAAGAATGAAAGCATTGTATTGGTCATTTTTTTTGTAATAAACCATGGCTTGCATATTCATGCTTTTGTAAATATTTTCAAATGAATTTAAAGATTCATAGGCTTTTTTACCTAATTCAAAACATAAAAAAGCAGAATCTAAATCATGCTGATTGTAATGAATTAAACCAAGATTATAATACCCTCCTCCAATTAAGTGAAAATCTTTCTTATCTGCTTTTTCAATTGCATTTAAAAAAGCAATTTTAGCCGAAGAATAATCATTAAGATACTTTTGAGTATACCCTATATTGTTCCAAATTGTTGGTTCAAGAAATGAATCATTCGAATTATTTACTAACGAAATAATAATCAGATAACTTTCAAGTTCTTCATCATAGGCTTTTAAAACATGGTAAATTTCCGCTTTTTCTTTTTGAAGTTCAATTTTTTGTTGATTTGATAAAGTTGACTTACTTTCAAGTTTTCTAGCTGTAGCTAATGCTTCATCAAATTCTTTAGCCCCTTTATACGATTTCACTAAACCTATTTGAGATTCAAAAGATCCGCTATTTCCTTCACCCTCAAGAACAACGGATTTTTTATATTGCTCAATTGCTTTCGAATATAAACGCTCGTTGTAATAAATTTTAGCCAATTGATTACATCCGATCACTTTTTG
>CANJKA010000240.1 GCA_947474675.1 Flavobacteriales bacterium | reverse complement strand
TCACTTTTCCTTGATGAAAAGTAAGCAAAAATCAAGATCTTTCTAAGGAAGTTTTTACTACATTACTTTTCGTAAAACCGCACGTAAATACTCTTCTTCATGCTTATTTTCGCAGAAAAAGCGAAACGCAATTACGAAGAAATTTACATTTACTTCTTTAGAAAGACCAATCTAACCAGCTTCGCAATCAATTTTTAATCAATAATAAATATTTGTGTATAAAGATTAGCCTCCAAAGGGGGAGAAAAACGCTCAATATTAAAATTCAATTTTACGTGATTTTGCAATGTCATAATTTGATTCAATCGTAATCAATTCATTTTTAGAAACGAACAAATCATAATAGTAGGCTGCTGCAGCTAAATCCTCAGAAGCATGGCCAACAGATTTGAAAACCGTAATCTCTTCCGATGATTTTCTTCCTTCTTTTGTTTCTTGGCATAATTCAAATAAATCAGCTTTGATATTTTCTACTTTTAAGACTCCAGAAGTCAATGGAATTAATATATCTCCACTTTCTATTAAACCTCCTTGGTAGGTATCAATAAAAACGGAAGATTTTGTAATCACCTCATCGTCAGATTCACGCGTGTCTTTTTTATACGAACCTACTAAATCAATGTGTTGACCAGGTTTTAAAAACTTACCTAAGACTAAAGGAATTGGAGAAAGTGTTGCACTTGAAACAATATCAACCGTTGAAATTACTTCTTCAATTGTTTTTACAGGATATAAGCTTAATTGTTTATTCGACAATTCAGAACAAATTTTTTCTGCTTTTTTAAAATCACGCCCGTAAACATAAACAGTCGTAATTGGACGAACACTTGCGTGAGCTAAAATCAAATTTTTAGATAAAGCTCCAGTTCCTATCATTAATAAAGAACTAGAGTTTATTCTAGACAAAAAAGAAGAAGCTAATGCTGAAGTGGCTGCAGTTCGTTTTGCAGTCAATGATTTTGCATCCATAATCGATTTGACATTTCCTTTCAAGGCATCTAAATAAATATATATTCCTTGGATTGATGGTAAATCTAACTTACTGTTTTCAGGACTTACTATAACAATTTTAACTCCTGCATCATTCCCCGGATTCCATGCTGGCATTAAAAGCAAGGTAGAATCAGAACCAACAGATGGATTAGGAAAATCATGGTGGTGTCGCATTGGAACAATACTCATCGCTTTAGTAAATGTGTTTTTTAGAACTTTTACTAAGTCAATAAAAGAGGTGTTTCTTTCAATAAATGAATTATCTATTATTTTAATATTCTTCATAACTCTTCTAATTCTGTGCATACTGCAATATTAGAAAAATTGAATATTCATTTGATGTACTAACTATTTGAAAAGTGATACTATGTTATCATTTTTAATCAAATATTATTTTCTATCGTTCAATTCATTTTTCCTTAGTAAATTTAACCATGCAAAACACAACTCAAAAACCGTTAAAAATTTTAAACGCATCTGCTGGAAGTGGAAAAACTTTTAATTTAGTGAAAGAGTACATTTGCTTACTTCTAGGGGAATCCTATAAAGCAAATCGATTTGCGAACATCATTGCCATGACCTTTACCAACAAGGCGGCACTTGAAATGAAAAGTCGAATTATTCAAGCATTGGATGAATTGAGTTTCCCCGATAAATATGGTAAAAAATCTGACGATTATGCGCTTTTAATTGGGGATGAATTGGGAGTTGATCCTGAAGAAATTCATGTGAGAGCTCAAATTGTTTTAAAAAATATATTGCATAGATATGAAGATTTTCATGTCATGACCATCGATAAATTCAATTTGAAATTGATTCGTTCTTTTAGTCGTGATTTGAATTTACCGAATGACTTTGAAATTATTTTAAATGAAAATGAAGTCATCGAACGGGTTGTAGATACGATGATGAGTCAATTGGGACAAGCTGATTTACAGAAATTAACGGATCTTGTTTTTGCGTATGCGAAAGATAACATTGAAGAAGGTTTAAAATGGGATTTCAGAAAAGATTTAATTCAATTTGCTTCAATTCTTCAAAAGGAAAATTATTTTACTGTAGTTGAGCAATTAATGGAAAGTGATTTTTCAGGTGAAACCTTGAATTCATTGAAGTTTGAACGCAAAAGAATGACAGATCATTTTGTCGGTAAATGTCAGATTGTTTATCAATTGTTTTTAAGTGAAAATGTTGAATCTTCTGAATTACCGGGTGCTTCAGTGACTTTTAAAGTTATCGCAAATCTGAATTCAATAGCAACAGTTCCTAAAGCTCTTTTTACAACTTCTTTCATCGGATATTGTTCGAATGAAACTCCAGCAAAAAAACGTTTTCCTTCAAATTTACAACAATCCTTATTGGATTTGCAAAAAGAATGGGAGAAAAGCATTCAGGAATATACAAGTATTAGCTTATACATTAAGAATTTTTATAATATGGCTTTGCTTCAATTTATGGCAAAGCAACTCGATAGTGTCAGAAAGGATGAACAATTAATTCGAATTTCTGAATTTAATAAACTGATTTCTGATTTAGTTAAAAATGAAGAAGCTCCATTTATCTATGAACGATTAGGAACACGTTTTCACCATTTTTTATTGGATGAATTTCAGGACACTTCTCATTTACAGTGGCTAAACATGGTTCCGCTTTTACATGAATCTATCTCTCAAGGAAATAAAAACTTAATTGTTGGTGATCCAAAACAATCTATTTACCGTTTCAAAAATGGATTAGCCGAACAATTTGTCGCATTGCCCGAAATTTACAATCCTGATAATGATTCAAAAGTAGCAGAGCGATCAGCATATTTTTCAAGAATGGGTGAAACTTTTCCTTTGGAAGATAACTGGCGATCTTCAGCAATTATTGTCAATTTTAACAATCAATTTTTTGAAATTTTAAAACAAGAATTAGACGAAGAATTTAAACCATTTTACAATTCGATTGCCCAAAATCCGAAATCTAAGAAAGATGGATATATTGAAATCATTTCTCGTGAATTAGAAAAAGAGGAAGAAAATAACGAATTAAAATTACTTTTGGAATGGATTCAATCCTGCGAAGATGACGGATTTAAACGAGGTGAAATATGTATTCTAGGAAATAAAAACAAAGAATGCTCAGGTTGGGCTATTTCATTAACGGAAAATGGTTACGAAGTAGTTTCAGCAGATTCTTTATTGGTTGATAGTTCACCAGCTGTTCAGTTAACTATTGCTTATTTACGACGTCGTTTGAATCCGTTAAGTGAGAATGAAAAACGTCGATTTGGTGAAATGTATTTCCGTATGTTTCCTGATAATGCGTATCAACAATACAAATCATATTTAGACGAAAAGGTAACAGAATCAACCGGAAAGAAATACCGTTTTTTTAATGATGATCGCTTTTTAGTTGATCGTTTTGGTTCTAAATTAGATTTCTTTGCGAAGTATGAAAACTTATATGATTTGATTCAAAAATTTTATTCTTTGATTAAATTTGATGAATTGACAAATCCATATTTGCATCATTTAGCGGATATGGCACATGAATACGATTTGAATAAAGGTCCAGACTTGAAAGGATTTTTAGAACATTATTCTTCTCAAGGAAAAAAATCTGCCGTTCAATTACCTGAAAGTGAAAATGCAATTCGCATTATGAGTATTCATAAATCGAAAGGATTGGAATTTCCAATTGTCATGATTCCAAAAATGGATTTTGATCTTGGAATTAATACAAAATCGAACTTTTTAATCACAACGAAAGACCGAATTTTATATACACCTCAGGGGAAAGATTCACCCGTTGACGAAATAAAAACATTTACTGAACAAGAATTAGGTCAAGTTAAAACTGATGTAATCAATAAATGTTACGTCGCAATGACTCGTCCAATCGAGCGGATGTATATTAACAATGAAACTGAAAAGAAATCGAAATT
>CANJKA010000239.1 GCA_947474675.1 Flavobacteriales bacterium | reverse complement strand
TTTGCTGGATAAATCTATTAAACTATTGGATGCTCCAAAGAAGCGTTGGTGGCAAAAAAAATAACTTAATTGTGAAACTATGTGGAGAGAGTTAATATCAGGAACTAATTCTAGTCTTATGACGTTTAGTTCCGGTGATCTGAAACAACTTAAAAAAGTTGATGTCTCTGAATTTGGAGGTTATATTACTAGCGAAGATTATGGGGAAATTTTGGAAGATGGATGTTTTATTACGTCATCAAAGCTTCAGGAAAAACTCTTGGAGATCTCAATTGCTGATTTGCAATCTTTACATCGAAAGAGTTTTATGAAAACTCATATCGACCTCGAGAACAATCGGGTAAAACACTTACTAGATAGAGATTTGATAAAAGCATCAAGAGATAATGATTTTGCAGAAATAACCAAATCAATATTGAAAGGTGCTGATATGTTAGTGCATAACTCTGAACCTGTTATTAATGCTATAATTAAAAGTTCTATGCCAGCTTTGGATATTTATTTAGGTTTTGGCTATTCTCCAAACGCAAACAATTCTATAGCCTTTATTGAAGCAGCTAAAAAGAATGATTTTGAAATGTTTGAAATTCTCTTTAAAAAAGAGAAACCAAACCCTATCGTTTTTCATCATGTTAATCTTTGTTCTTCAGATGAGATCAAAAAATTAGTGAATGATGCTTTTAATTTTAAGTACACTTAATGAAAAAATATATTTAACTTTACCATGATTTAGGTGGTTAGGTTAGGTTGATTATAAAAAGAGAATAGGCTCCCGCTTATTCTCTTTTTTGTTTTTTATATGAAATAAAAAACATTGTAAAAACATATTTTCTCGAGTATTATTATTACTTTTGATTTTAAAGTTGTTAGCCCATTAGCAACTTCTTTACGACTATCGTCTAAAGTTGCTGGGCTCCTACGGAGAAAAAAGAAAAAACGCTGAAAATACATTGATAATATGTTCATATCCTCAATCAATTTTAAGGTTGCTCAACCTAGTTCTGAAAGTCATAATACACGAACTTCAGTTCTTGATTATGTTCATCAAAATTTAACTCCGTTAAATTCGTCCTGGTCTAGTTCGACCATTTCCGAAAAACAAAAAGAGATTGCATCCCTTTGTAAAAAAATAAGTGGGCGAAAGCTTCAGAAGAACTCTGAACCAATTCGAGAAGCTTGTGTCAATTTAGGTCCTCATACCACAATGGAAGATTTAAAAAAACTAGGGGTCGTATTGAAAGAAAAATTTGGAATGGAATGCTTTCAGATTCATATTCACAAAGACGAAGGGAAGAAAGATAAAGAGACAGGGGAAATCAAAGAGAATTTTCACGCTCATATGCTCTTTGATTGGCAAGATAAAACAAAAGGGACAATGCTTCGACTTCAAAAGATCGATATGTCCAAAATTCAAACACTTGTAGCTGATGTTTTAAGCCTTGAAAGGGGGGAGTTAAAAACGAATTCAAATCGGGAAAGGCTTGAAGCGGTTGAATATAAAACACAACAAGAAACTTTAAAATTTGAAGAACTCCAAAAGCAAAATGCTGATTTGGAGCAAAAAAAAAATAAAGTCGGAGCAAGAATTGAAAGACTTACTGAAGAAAGAAGAATTAATTCTGAAAACACCAATTCCGGAACAACCCGAAATAAAGCCCTTAGAGAACTTATCTTTTCTTCATCGGATGTTTTCCAAGAAAACTCATCAAAGCTCTCCGAATACGACGAAAACGACCTTAATCGAGCGATTGAAGAGCTTGAACTCGAAATTAAACGCGTTGAAATGGGGGATTAATTTTCGTCAAGAAAAAGAGAAAGAACTTGAAAAATTAAAACAACTTAATTCTAAATCTTCACCCTTAAAGCCTATTAAACGAGGAGGTACAAATGATAAAGGTTTTTCAATTTAATTCTAAACCCGACAAATTTCGGGTTTAAAAATATTAATGTTCGATAGAACATTGGGGTTTGGGGTCTAGACCCCAAGAAAACAAAAAAAAGGGGGTTTGGGGGTTTCCCCCATAAACAACCTCAAAGATGAAGTGAAGCTTTTCGCGGAACTTCGCCTAAACAACCTTTTTTTTAAAATCGGGTTTTGGCTTTAAGGGGGCGATTTTAAAATATCAATAAAAAAACAGTTTTTGAGACGGAATCCTTTTTCAGGATTTCTTCGAAAAAATTGAGTTGTTAACACCTTTTTTAGCTCTCTTTTTACTTTAATTTTTTTTTAAATTTTATTACTGTTTTTAGGGTCTCTGAAACGTAGTGGTAGAAAGGGTTTCGAGAGGTCAATGTAACTTTTTTGTGGGTTTCGGTAACTTTTTTGTGGGTTTCGGTAACTTTTTTGTGATAAAAACACCTATACCTTTGTAACTGAATTATATTTTAGTTACTTTTGTTTTTAAAATACTTTTTATGAAAGAAATGTTGCTTCGTCAGGATAACAGAATTACTTCAGCTAGATACGAGCTTAGTGTAATTGAAAAAAGGGTTATGTATTTTATGTTAAAGCATATTAGAAAACAATATGTTCTTAGTGATGCAGGGCAGAGAGATCTTTTTAATGATTTAATTATTAAAATAGATGGTTCTGCTTTAATTAAGGAAGTTGATAATAATCATCCTAGTGACGTTCGTAAAGCTTTAAAGAGTTTGAGATTAAGATCTTTTGAATATGAAGATGAAGAAAATGACAATTTTATGGAGGTTGGATTTATTAACTATCATAAATGGGAGAAAGGACAAGTTGAGGTTCAGATATCGAAAGAAATATTGCCTTTTTATGTTGAATTAACTTCAAGATATACAGAGTACAGTTTAGTTGTTGCTATGGGATTAAGGAGTAAATGGTCTCAACGAATGTATGAATTGTGTGCTCAGTGGCGTTCTGCAGGAGGTTTTAGGTTAACTATTGAGGATTTGAGATTGATGTTTAAGCTTGAGGAAGAATATAATAGATATGCTTCTTTAAAATTAAAAGTTCTTGAGGTGGCTAAAGTAGAAATAAAGAAGTTATATGATAAAGGTCAGTGTGATTTGTATTTCGAATATAGTGAAAACAAAGATGGGAGAAGTGTTCGTTCTTTGAATTTTAAAATAATCTCTAGTAAAACAGAGAATGCTATAACTCTCCAAGATTTGGATTATGCTGTTAGAACCGAACTTTCTATTCTTTTTGAAACCCGGACACGTCCAAAAAATAACGAGTTCTTAGGTAAGGTTATGAATGTTCTTCGACTTAATCCAGAAGATTTAAATCGATGTTACCAGAAAATCCTTTTTACGAAACAAACCATCCCTAATGATGAACAAGCAAGATATTTGCGTTATGTCTTGAATGAAGAGTTTTTGAAAACTGATACTTCTCACTAGTTCATTTGACCTAGTCAAAATTTAAATTCATATTATATGGAATTTTTAAGTATAAAAGATAGTGCTGCTTTGACTTCCAAGAGTGAAAGCACAATAAAAAGACTTGTTAAAGAAGTTCAATTTTCGACCAAAAACAAGAATGACCTAGTCAAAAAAATCAAGTTTGACCTACTCAAAAACGGATCTCGTAAAATATTGATTAACAAGGATTTTCTGTTAAATTATTTCAATATAAATGATGCTTTACTAGGTCAAAGTGATAATTTGAATAGTTCAAATGAACCATTGAGTACGTCTATTGATTTGAGAATCATTGATATATTGAAGGGTGAGTTAGATGAAAAGAATAAACAAATTGAACGATTGAATAGTCAAATTAGTGAATTAATTGAAAGGCAAAAAGAATCTAATATTCTTTTGCTGGATAAATCTATTAAACTATTGGATGCTCCAAAGAAGCGTTGGTGGCAAAAAAAATAACTTAATTGTGAAACTATGTGGAGAGAGTTAATATCAGGAACTAATTCTAGTCTTATGACGTTTAGTTCCGGTGATCTGAAACAAC
>CANJKA010000238.1 GCA_947474675.1 Flavobacteriales bacterium | reverse complement strand
TCTTCAATTCGATGAGATTCACTTCCTGATCTCAATCTAAATTTAATATAGCCACCAGTATAATGGTAAATATCATTGTATTTACTCGCTGAAACTACTCCATCAAAATCATCAATAAGCGTAAATGTTGTTTTGTGTTCAATTCCAATAGATACTCGTTTAGATATTTGATAACCTAATCCAAAACCTAAGCTTGGCATAAAATTCACTCTAAAAGTATTCGCCGTTGTTCCATCTAGAGGAGTTTCATAAGATTTATCTAAAAGAGAAGTAACAGTTGAATTGTTAAAGGTTGTCAGATTATCATAACCATATAATCCATTTGTATTAGTTAAATTACCATAAGTTTTATGAAAAGTAGCACCAATTCCTCCAAATATATAAGGATCCCAATTCGTACGTTCTTTTATTCCATTAGCATGTAGAACTAATTCAAACGCAAAACGGTGAACTTCAGTTTGAAAATTATTTACAGAAAACCCTAATGAATCTTTATAATTTGATCCAAATTGAGATAAAGCTCCTGAATAATTAGAATTAATTGAAGTTGAGTCAACATTTTGTCCAGACCAGTTTCCGTACAAGTATCTAGCTCGAAAATCGAAACTAATTCTTCGTCCGTAATCATAGTTAAAAGATTTACCCAAAGTTAATCCATAACCAGTTCCCATTTTAAGTGGGTTTTTCACATCTGTCGTTTGCCAAGTACCGCCAACATTAAAACCAATAAACCATTTTGAAGAGTAGTCTAGTCTTCCTTGTGAAAATAAACTGCTTGAAGTCAATAAAAAAGCAATCAAAAGTGAGTATAGTTTTTTCATAAGTTCTAAATATTTATTATTATAATACATTATCCTTGGAAATATCTCAAAAAGAATTATAAAAAAGCGATGAAAGATTTTCAATTTGTAATAGTATTTCCTAATCGCTCTTTTCGATTATTGTGCCAAAATTCAAAATAAAAAAGGATTTAACAACGTTCTATTTAAAAAAACTTTCAAAAAGGTGATAATAGTAAGTCTAAAAATTGCTACTTTCATCGAAAAATAAGGGAATAGAGATGAAAAGATTTCGAATTGTTATTTATTTGTTAATTACATTTTTCCAAGGAAATACCTTTCTATTTGCTCAACCAATTTATAATGATTGTTTTCATACTTTAGAAATTTGTCCTAATAATATTATTTCTATAAATAACATTGGAGCTAATAGAACATTTTGTCCAGATTGTGAAGATGATTTTATTTTTTGTTTTTCTGCAAACAATACAATTTGGTTAAAATTTACTACAAATTCTGTAGGAGGTGCTGTTCAAGTTGATTTTTCAAATCTAGTTTTTGAAAATGGAACAGGGCAAGACAATCAACTTCAAGCAAGTATTTTTAGTACTATACAACCATGTAGTGCAAACACTTATGTTCAAGTTGGTAATTGTGTTACTTCTGCAACTACAAATTTTGCTTTAACCGCTCTTTCTTTAGCACCAAACACAACGTATTACATTGTTGTAAATGGGGATAAAACAGGTGCTGGAATTTCTATGGCAGCTGAATGTACTTTTAATGTTTTAATATCTGGAGTTGGTGTTGATAGAATCGTTCCTTCCATTTCTTTAGTTGCTAGTTCTCAAACGATTTGTAAAAATGATGTCGTTAATTTTAGTGCTTCTTTAATCAATTGTCCTGATAGCTCTATCTTTGAATGGTCTGTAAATGGTGTTTTAGTTGCGACAACAGTTGATACGTTTTATCAAACATCTACTTTAAACACGGGAGATGTAGTTACGGTTTCAAATATCTGCTTTACATTATGTCCACAACTAATTAAAACCACAATAGGACCTTTTTCAGTGTATTCGTTCGCTATAAACGCTGGTCCAGACGAACAAATAGCTTTGGGAGATGCGGTAATTCTACAAGGATCAACTACAGCACCTATTTATACTTGGTCACCTGACTTCTTATTAACGGACAATTCAATTTTAAATCCAGTAGCAAATCCAACTGAAACAACAACATATACTTTATCGGCCACAGAAAATGGTTGTACGCTATTCGATGATGTCACTATTTTTATTCAACAAGAGTTAGTAATACCTACAACTTTTTCTCCTAATAATGATGGTATAAATGATGTATTTGAAATTACAGGAATTGAAAATTATCCCAATTGTTTATTAGTAATTTATGACAGATGGGGGCAAGAAGTCTTCCAAAAAACAGGTTATTCATATTCAAAAGCTTGGAAGGGAGAAGTTCATGAAAAAGAACTAGCTTCAAGCGTATATTTTTATGTTTTAGAATTAAGAGACAAAGACAAACAAATCAAAAAAGGAAGTATAACATTGATACATTGAGTATGAAAAAAAATAAATACATCGTTTTTCTTATTCTAATCAACAGCTTTATTTTAATTAAAACTGATTTGAATTCTCAGCAATTACCACAATATACACAATGGGCGTCTCACCAATTTTTAATTAACCCTGCACACGCTGGCATCAAAAATTGCATGGACATTCATTCTTTATACAGAGTGCAATGGTTAGGATTTGAAGGAGCTCCAAAAAGTGGATTTCTAACATTAAGTACTCCCCTTGGATTAAAACGTAAAACTGTTTTAAGTGCACGCCAAGGAATTGGAGCACGTGTTGAAACAGACAATATTGGTCAATTTTCATCCACGCGTTTAAATATTGCTTTTTCTAATCACTATAATTTTACTCCTGATACCAGATTATCACTTGGAGTGTCCGCAGGTTTTGTTCAATTTGGATACAATACACAAAATACAATCACCATAAATCCAGATCCAACAGTAACTAAAACAAGCAATTTTACTAAATTTGATGCTACATTTGGTGCTTGGTGGAACGGTAAAAACTATTACTTCGGATTAATTTTACCCAATTTAATTCACGCTAAATGGGAAAATATCGGATCTAATTCAAAATTTAGATCACATATCTACATGAACAGTGGTTGTAGATATAGTTTCAACCCAAAACTAACTTTACTTCCATCGTTTCTATTAAAAATACCACCAGCAGGACCACTAGTTCTTGATTTAAATATACTATTTGATTTTCAAAATAAATTCGCTTTAGGTGTAGGTTATAGAAACACAGATGCAATACTATTTTTGGCCAATTTGAAAATCAAACAACAATTAACTGTTCACTATTCATTTGATTTAGTATTATCTCATTTAAGAAAAGGAACCGTTAATACACATGAAATTTCTATTTCTTATTCATCATGTAAAGCAAAAAACACGAAGGTTGCAGCTTGCGGTTTATTTGAATAATTGAGTAAAACAATAAAAGGGTAACCAGCATAAACGCCAATTACCCTTTCATAAATAATTTATTAGCTTATAAAGTATGAGTCAAACCAACTGTAAATGGATGAACTTCTACTGTTTTACCAGCTACAAATAATGGAATCAATGAATAATTTGCAAAAATTCCCCAGTTTGCATATCCCGCTCTAACTGTTGCGTCTAATTTAAAAGAATTCAAATTATAAACTCCTCTAACTTCTTCTTTAAATCCTTTACCGTCTAAATCTCCTTCTCTTTTAACTTTTGATGATAATCGTAAACCGCCAATCACACCTGCCGCTAAATAAACACTTTTATCCGCATCTTCATTTGTATTAAACTCTAACAACAAAGGTATTTGTAAATAACATGCTTTGAATTTATTCTTTGAGTATGAAAATGTAGTATCCTCAATCGCATAAACTGAATCTTTATTACTTTGTAAAATATAATTGTTTTTCATTCCAACTTGCATAAAATTAATACCTAAACCAGTTGTAATTCCAACATAATGTTTATAAATATCAAATTTTCGCTCCATAAAATTTAAATTAATATAAAATGATTTAGCGGGATCATTTTCCCAATATTGATTATTAGGAAAAGAGGTTGTGTTTTGAGAATTTAAAAGTACATTAACACCTAAATCAATTCCTGCCCAATGTGCTTCGTTTCTTTCTGCTTCT
>CANJKA010000237.1 GCA_947474675.1 Flavobacteriales bacterium | reverse complement strand
TATTCTCAGAATTTTTCTGGGGGAACTTTAGGAAACATGACAACTTCAGGATTGGATGCTGCCGTTTGGATGAATGATTTAGATGGTTCTAACGGTCAATATGCTGGAACTGGAACAGCAAACACAACAGCAATTGACAATCTAGATGCAGCTAACGGATTTGCTATTCTTGATGCTGATAAACACACTACTGACAATCCAGCTCATATCGATGGATACGATGCTCAATTAGTTTCTCCAACTATTGACATGACCGGTAGACCAGGTGCATTACTTAACTTTTATTGTAAATACAGATATTGGGGACCTTATTATCAATATCCTACCGTTCAAGTTTCTACTGATAATTTTATAACATCATTTGAATTTCAAATTGATAAACCAGGAGTTAGAACAAACGGAACAGCTACAACGTATGAAGTGAGCTTAAATTTATCTCAATATTTAGCAACTGCAACAAATAAATCGAATTTTAAATTTAGAATTTCTACAAATAATCTAGTGTTGTATTATATGGAAGTTGATGATATTAAATTGGTCGAAACACATCCTTATGATTTAAAAATGAGCGATATGTGGTTAGAAGATATTAACATCGGTTACAAAGAACATACTGATATTCCAACTTCAATTGCAACAGGTCAAATGTTAACTGTTCAAAGTCATTTAGTGAATAAAGGGCATTCTATTCCTACAAACACTGCTATAGTTGTTTCGGTTTTTAATTCAACTGGAACTCAAGTTTACACAGAAACAGGAGGAACTTTATCAAACAGTTTTGCTTTAATTGATGATACAATTACATTTATAACAGCTTTAGATTTAGGAACTTTAGCGGTTGATACATATACAATTAAAACGGATGTAAATATTTCTCAAGTAGATGCAGAAACAGATAATGATACGTTAAGAAGAACAATGAATAGAACAGCTTTTGATTTAGGTCAAAGAAATTACGATTTAACTCGTTCTACAAAAAGTATTGGAAGATACTACGGAACTGATCCATCTAGTGATCCTATGGTTGTAGGAAATGTTATGTATATTCCAAACGATATAACGTTACATGGTTTAGAATTAACTATTGGAAATGGTGCTTATTATTCAACAACTGCTGGAACTGAAATTATTGTGAAATTATATCAAATGGACTATACAACCGGTGGTTTAGATTTTACGACTCAACACGTAGATATGAATGACGATAAATTTTTCATTATTACTCCTGCTATGATTCCTGCTTTAAATGGATATAATAATGTTGTTTTAAATCTTCACGAATCAACTTCAAACCCTGGTGGAATGGACTTACTGGGTGGAAATTATTACTACGTGGCTATTTCTCATCCTGGAGGAGCTGATACGCATTTAGCATACGGTGCAAATTCTAGAGATGATGATTATTCTTCTCATTATTCAGGTTCTGATGCAGCTGTTTTTTATTCGTTAGGAAGTCAAATTCATACTAGAATGAATTTTGACCCACAATTGTTAATAGATGCTAGTGTTAAAACAATTGAAAACAATGATTTATCAATTGGTAATTTATTTCCAAATCCAACGAATGGAAAAACAACGATCAATTATTGTTTAACAAATTCTACTACAGTTACTGTTAAAGTGGTTGATGTTACGGGTAAAATTGTTTATTCTTCCAACGAAGGAACACACAATAATGGTTCTCATAAATTAAACATTGATGCTTCTGCATTTACAAATGGTGTTTATTATGTGACAGTTTCTACTGACGAAACACAAGTAACTAAAAAAATGATCAAAAATTAATTTTTGAATACCTATTTTTGAAGGGTCTAAGCTTTATGTTTAGGCCCTTTTTTTATGGAATTATTTACAATTGGATTTACAGGCTTATTTTTTTTGACATTTCTTTCTGCTACAATCTTACCAATAGCGTCAGAAGCTTTTTTAATCCTTATGCTTTCTCAAGGTTTTGATCCAATTACTTGTTTATTTGTCGCAACGGTTGGAAATAGTATTGGAGGTATTACAAATTATGGTATCGGAAGACTCGGAAATCCAAAGTGGATAAAAAGAATGGGGGTTTCAGAAAATAAATTAGAAAAATACAATGCTTCAGTTTTAAAATATGGAAGCTGGCTTGCTTTGTTATCATGGATCCCTATTATTGGTGATCCTTTAGTAATTGGATTAGGATACTTTAGAGTTTCTTTTTCAAAAGTTTCAATCTTATTAATTATTGGTAAGTTTGGAAGGTATTTATTTATCGTTAATTTTTATTTATAATCCAACTAAACATGGCTGAATCCTTAAATTTTGAAAAAGAATATATATTAGAAAATGAATTTGTACTTCTTAGGTCAATTCAATTGGATGATTTCAATAATTTACTTCCTTATTCCTTAAAAGAACCAGAAATTTGGAAATATTCTCTTATTGAAGCAAGTGGAGAATCTGCTTTAAAATTGTATCTTGAGAAAGCCGTTTTAGCGAGACAAAATAAAAATGAATATGCTTTTATTGTTTTTGATAAGAGAACTAATTCATATGCAGGAACGACACGTTTTTATGACATTCAAATTGCAAATAAGTCTCTACAAATTGGATATACATGGTATGGAAAAGAATTTCAAGGAACTAATTTGAATAAAAACTGTAAGTTATTACTTTTAACTTTTGCATTTGATTCTATAGGTATTGAAAGAGTTGAGTTCCGAGCAGATAATGGGAATGAACGTAGTATAGCAGCGATGAAAAGTTTGGGTTGTACAGTTGAAGGAGTTTTGAAAAGCCATTGCTTAAAGCCGGATGGTTCTAGAAGAGACAGTATTATTTTGAGCATTTTAAAACAAGACTGGGAAGCTACAATTAAAAATAATTTGACAGCAAAAGTACAAGAAGTGAATTCTAGAGTGAAGACATTAAAATTATTTTAAGGTGCTATGGTTCATTTTGATTATTTTTATTGAGTTGATCAAATCTGAATTTCGAAGCATAATTTCGCACCTAAGAAATCAAGTTGGGACCCATAGAATGAAAAAGTGAAAGAATTTTGAACTGTTTGAATCCCGATTTTTCTTCGGGATGAGTTTTTGAAATTTCACTTTTTTAATCGTGATGGGTAATTTAATTTGTTAAGTGCTAGACCTTTTTGCCTACTTTTTAGGTCGATGCTAAAAAGTAGGAAATGATAGCGTATAGATTACCTTTTTTATAGCTAGTCATTTCCTCCCGAAGTGGAAATAGTAAAATTATTCTTTTGATATCTAAATAAATAATGGACTAGTGATTAAAATAATTTAGATAAATATATTATTCCAGCACCTCAAAATAAAATAATCCCAAATAAAGACATTCGTTCGATAACAAATTCTCCCTATCTTTATGCTCAATAAATTAGGGGATATTTCTTTAATTCAATTCGAATTTAATAAGATAGTATCTTTCTTACAAGATAAATTATTTATGGCTAAATTGTGTTTAGTTCCTACTCCAATAGGGAATTTAGAAGATATTACTTTACGATCGTTGCGTATTTTAAAAGAAGCAGATATTATTTTTGCTGAAGATACACGTGTTACGAAAAAACTATTAAATCATTTTGAAATTAGTTCTCATGTTTTGCCTTTTCATTCTCACAATGAACACAAAGCATTAAGCGGAACAATTGATAAAATTAAAGCGTGTGCTTTGGCTGTTTTGGTTTCTGATGCTGGAACACCAGGTATTTCTGACCCAGGTTTTTTATTAGCGAGAGAATGTGTCAACGAAGGAATTGAGGTGGAATGTTTACCTGGACCAACAGCTTTTGTTCCTGCTCTTGTAGCGAGTGGTTTTCCATGTGATCGTTTTTGTTTTGAAGGTTTTCTTCCGCACAAAAAAGGACGTCAAACAAAATTAATCGCGATTGAAAAAGAAGATAGAACGATTGTTTTATATGAATCGCCACATCGTTTGGTAAAATGTTTGACTCAAATTGAGGAATTCATGGGGCCTGAAAGGAAGGTTTGTGTTGTTAGAGAATTGACAAAAATATACGAGGAGTATAAAAGAGGAACATGTAAAGAAGTAAAAGAATACTACGAAGCTCATCCTCCAAAAGG
>CANJKA010000236.1 GCA_947474675.1 Flavobacteriales bacterium | reverse complement strand
TCCATTACAGCCTTAGCAAGACTAATTGGATTTACGATGTTTGTAACACCTGCAACAGAACCAGCCATTAAATCCTTTCCATTCATAATACTAGCGTCCATTTCGTTTTTACCTTTGTTTGTAAAAACGGCACCTTTTCCTGCATTAAATAATGGATTGTTTTCCAATGAACGAATTGCCATTTCAACTGCAACCAATGATGTTCCACCTTCTTTTAAAATATTTTCACCAGCAACAATTGCATCTCTCAATGCTTCTGTGTAAGCTACTTCTTTTTCTGGCGTCATAGTGCTTTTCAAGATTGTTCCTGCACCACCGTGTATTGCAATTGCGTATTTTTCCATGGAATTAATTTTGTATAAAATTACGGAATTTTGATGTAGATGAATCTAATTTATTATTTAAACTTTAACTAAACTAGCTAGCTTTAATTTTGCCCGCAATCCAAACAACAATTAATCATGGAACAAATCTCGCTGAATTGGCAAGTATATAATTTAATATACTCTCAATAGCAACTGATTTTCCGATTACATGAACTAATACATTGTATTGGTTTTCTAATTCTGATTTTAATTCTTCTAGTTTTGCTTTATTTCTAGCAGCTACGACTAAATTTTCAACCGAGAGATGACTTTATACCTTTAAGTACTTAAACACTTTTTTTCACAACTAAATAGCATGATTTCCAACCTGCCAAAATTTCCAACATTTACGCCTTTTTCTCGTATAATACCAAACATAACTACAAAATAATCCAATCTACTTGTTCTTTTTCATCAATACATCTTCAAAAAATAGCTCCATAGTTTAGGCTATGCAACTATTTTTTTCATCGTCTTGATAAAAAACACTTCGCATATTTGGCTTATTTTATAATTACATTTGGTATAAGCCTCATTCTGAACTAATATCAATTCAAGCTTGCTTTCAGGTTAGCTTTGAAGTTGCTGTAAAATCTTTGATGAAGTGTATTCTTCTTTTATAATTTCCGAATATTGGAAATTAAGTCCATAATATGGATTATTTCATCCGATATAAAAATTTTAAACTCTTGTATATTAGATTTTTGGGTGTTTTGGTACGTATTTAGGTAATCATAAAAAAAAATACCTCTACTATATTAAATACTATTATGATTAGAAAACAACCTTTTTTAAACGAAAAATTGAATTTTAAGTACTTTTCCTTCCATAAAATTCATTCTTTACCTTAAATCAATAAGCTTTAAATTTTAACTATCATTTTTTAATTTTATCTAGTCTTTATCATAATCAAATTTTTGATGAAATTTCAAACTGAAAAGCAGATTCAAAATTAAAATTTTTCACGGATTTATAATCGACATATTTAATAACAAATTTCATCTAGAGACTGATACTCTAAAAAAACAACAGGGAGTAATCGAAAATCCTAAAGAGTAGTAAAATAATTTTAACATTGCCTAGTACTTTATTTTGTGTAAAAAAATCAGCAAAATATATTTACTAGGAAATAAACACAAGAATATATGAAACAAAAATTTACAAAAGGTTTAGAGAAATTATTAAAAGAAAATCTATGGAAAATTGTCCTTTTTTCAATGGTTGTTGTCTTAATTGCAGGTTCAGTTTATTATGCCATTAATGTTCCAGCTCCTTCTAGGACTCATCTTGCGATTACCCCAAAAGAGTTTAAAACAGGTAAAATAAATGATGATTTATCAGCAACAGATGAAGTTCAAAGTGCGGCAACTTTTAAAGAGTATGATCTAAAGTTAAAAGCTTTAAAATCCAAACTTCCAAAGGCAGAATGGAAAATTACTGAGCGTAAATTAAGCCCTGTTGAATTCCAAGAAGCTGTTGAAAAGTATAGTGCACAGAGAGAAAGAATATATAATTTAGCTGGATTTGGTATTGATCTTTCAGCTTTAGAATTACCTTATCCTAGTGAGACAATTTGGATTCGATATTCGATGAAAGGATTTTTTGATGATGTGCATAAAGGATTGGACATAGATTCAACAGATTTTGATTCAAAAATTAATGTTTTGAATAAAGTAGAGCATTTTTATTCTTTAACTGATAAGAAAGGTGGAGATACATTATTAGTGAAAAAATTTAAAGATATCTGCTCTAATAGTAAAAATTTGACGATTGAAGAGATTGAAGGAGTTGAAAAATTACACCATAGTATAACGAAAACAAAATTGGTTTTCAGTTTAACAAAAGAGAATAGTAAATTTGAAAGACAAGACCAATTGTTTGGTTTATTTCAAGCTGCCGCTAATACGGAAATTACGCCAGTTAGATTTGAGCTATTAGACTCATTAGTTCTTCGCTTGAAAAATCAGAAAAAATTTAAAGATACTATTGTTGTTTTAAATGTTATGAAATCTGTAATGAACATAGATTTTTCTAAATACAAAGAAAAAGGAGAGTCTGTTGATGCATTAGAGATTGAATGTGCGAAATTATTTTTTAACGATGCGACCATTAAATTTGACGAAAAAGATGTAGTGACAAAATTAGAAAAATACATTTCTCTTTATTCCACAAAAATAGAAGCAGCAAATTTGGAGAAAAAAGCACGAGAAATTCTTCGTAAAGAAAACAGAAGTACTGCCTCAGATGTAATGTATTTTGGATTTTTCTTTGTTTGCATTTGCGTAATGATAATTCAATTAATTAAGCAAAATAATAAGAAGGATTAAGCGAAGTGAATACATGGATCGGTTTAATTAAGTGTTAAAAAGGCTCTTTGTAATCGATTAAAACATTAAAATAGGAATATACCATTCATGAAAAACGTCAGAAATAGTGATGAATTTTAAATGGTGATAACATGTGACAAACAAAAACAAACACAAACAAAACATTTATGAAAAAAATAATATTTATTGCTAGTATTTTAATATTATTTTCATGCGAAAATAAAGGGAGACTTGACGAAATAAAGGCTGAGTTAAAATTAGAAAAGAAAGTCAATAAAAAATCAGAAAATGAACAACAAAAGGTTTCCTTTTCTGCTCCAACTCAGAATGAAAAAATAGAGGTACCAGTTGAAACTTATACTGATAATTCAGAAGAGTACAGCGAAGAGAATTCAGATTATAATTCTTACGATGAGTCTGATTCTGATTCGGAAACTAAATATAGTAACCAAGGATTCTAAAAGGATTTAAAATATAGTATAGACCATGTCTCACTTTATTTGGCATGGTCTATTTTTTTATTGTGACTTCTAGAATATAGGGGGGTAATGATGCCAAAAAGCAGATATGATTTTTTCTTTTCCTGCTCCTCCTTGTATTGTAAGGGTCAGTCAAATTTTTGGGGGAGTAAAACAATTGCATATCAATTAACAGATATCATTTAAACTTCTCAACCTTAATAAGGCTATTATTCTCTCACTTTTCCTTGATGAAAAGTAAGCAAAAATCAAGGATCTTTCAAGGAATTTTTCACTTCAATTTCGGGAATACTTTAGTTCCTTGAACCTTTAACCATTTCATTTTGAAGTGAAACCGCACGTAAATACTTCCCTTCATTCCTTGCACTTTCGTTTGGTCTTCAAAAGCGATGCTTTTTCTTCTGTGGAAAGACCAATTTATCCCAATGCTTCGCAAAAAAACATTCAACTCAAAAAAAAATAGATAATATTTTTACTCCCCCAATATTTAGTGTGAGCCTATTATAATTGCGTATTTTTCCATGGATTTTTTTGTATAAAATTACGAAATTTAGATGGATACAATTTATTATTTAAACTTTAACTATACTAGCTAGCTTGAATTTTGCCCGCAATCCAAACAACAAACGATCTGGGTACAAATCGAACTGAATTGGCAAGTATGTAATTTAATATTCCATGAATAGCAACCGCTTTTCCTTTCATCATCGCAGCATAACCGTATAAAGCAACAGATTTTGAAGAAGGTAATTTTCTACCTTTTACTAATTTACTATCAGCCATTGCAGCTGCATCAACAAAACCACTTTCGGTCGGGCCGGGACATAATGCAGTAACGGTTATCCCTTTTTCTTTCAATTCATTACCAATCGCTTCAGTAAAACTCAAGACATACGCTTTTGTTGCAAAATACACAGCCATTTTTGGTCCTGGTTGAAAAGCAGCTGTTGAAGCTACATTCAT
>CANJKA010000235.1 GCA_947474675.1 Flavobacteriales bacterium | reverse complement strand
AGGCACATCAATAGGTGTTTGGTTATACATTTCTCTGTATTTAGAAATTAATTCTTCACGTTCAGGAGTTCCAGGAGCATACCCTTTTACGGGTTCATTAATTGCACTAGGGACTTTAAAAATAGCGTTTGACATAATTAAGATTTTTTTGTAAAAGTAAGTATAGTTTTTTAATGTTTGCAACCTAAATGGGGTGTAAATTATTCTATTATTACGCAGGTAAATCGTTCTTGGTAATTTTCAATTATTTGAAGGTATTTTTAACTGTTTTTTGAATTATAAGTAAACTATTTATCCAATTGTAAATAGCTTGCTTTTCTTATTGATTTTATCAAAATGAGTTTTATTTTGTTGTAATCGATGCATATTAATAATGAAACTACTAAAAAGGGTAAAATAGGTGTTTTGTATCTTGATATAGCTCCAGATATAGGGACAATCCAGCCTACCAAAATTGAAAGTGTTATTGTGTAAAATAAACTAAACCAAATAAGAGGCCTTTGATTTTTTGTCGGTTTTTTAAAAAACAGGAAGAGCAATATAATTAAAAAAATAACGAACAGATTTTCTATAAATACAAACAGTAGTAAAGGGCTTGATATCCTATTGAATTTCGGCTGGAAAAAAGCATTTGATAGAGCATTTGGTAAGTTTGATATTAATGAATTAGAATTTCTTTCTATTGATGGTAGATATATTTTACTTTTTGCATGCATTTCGTTGGCAACATTTTTTAAATCTATTTGCTTGACAATTAAATTTTCTTTAAAATTAAATGAAGGGATAAAATGATAGATATTAAACAAAGTTAAAATATACGTTATATGAATAACAAGGAATACAGAAATTTGAATTTTAAACTTCATTTTTTTTATTATATACCAGCTAATTATGCTAGGTAACATCGCTAAAATGACATATATCTTTAGAGTTAATATAATATAAAATCCAATTAAAATCATAATTATTGAAATAAATGGTTTTGATTCTTTATTGATGATTTTAGAACAATGATAAAGAAGTAACCCAATTCCAAAAATTAAAATACTCTCTTTTAAACCACCAGAACTCCAAAAAAGTACAGAAGGAACAAGAAATATTCCAATTATTAATTTGTTGATTTCAGAAGGGAAAATTAATTTGAATGTTTTATAAATGAAAATACAGCCTATAAATGATATAAAACAAAAGAATATTGTATGAATATGGAAAAAGCCAAAAGAAAATAAAAGTGTTATAGCATGAAGCTTGATGATGGATTGATTATCATTTAATATTTGTGAATTTGGTAAATTAACCCAATGTTTAGTGTGCAATAGTGCTTCTTGGATATTGGGAGTGTCAATTTTAAAACCAAATATAAATTTGAAATAATCTGATGGTGAATTTTCAAAAATATAATGATGAAGGATTTTTGCATCATCAAAATATTTAAAAATATCTGCTGTATTTGTATTGAGGTAATAGTATTTATAAACACAAAAAAGTATAAACCCAAATAAAACTTTTATACTGAAAAGAAAATAAATTGTTTTAATTTTCAATCCGGATGAGTGTATAAATTTCCATCTTTTCAAGATTACTAATAATAATACGAAAAAAATCAGCGTACAATAAAATTCGATATATGGCTTTTTTACTATTGTATTGTATTCACTATACGATGTGGTAGAGTATAATAAATTTGAAATTTTTAAGTTTGATCCTGCAATCCATGATTCCTTACCATTTTCATAAGCACCAATATCTGGCCTTTTATTCCTAAAAGGGAATGGCTTTTTATATATAACACCTTTATCTATTAGTGTTGAATTGTCTTTCAAATTAAAAAGATGATCATTAGGGTCTTGTAAATGGATATAGATGTTGTCACAAACAAAATTTGAATCTTTTATTGACCCATGAAAGTCTTGGTGAATACTAGATTTTAATTTTGAATCTGTTAAATTGTTATAAGTTCTAATGTTTAAATTTCCTGTTTTTCTTTGAGGCCAACAGGACATACTGTATTTGTTTTGAAAAAAAGTATTATGAGCTATTATATCATTCTCACAAGGCTCATTTATTGACATAGCTAAAAAACAATTCCAAACTACATTGTGATGTACATTGAAATTCTTATGACCATTATCTAAATATATTCCTGAACCGTAATAAGGTGCATGATTATCATGGAACCAGTTGTAAGAAATTTGAGTTTGCTTTCCGTCATTGTAATAGCAATATAGCAGTCCAAGATCATCACAAAGTATTCCGCTTTCACTTATTTCATTGAAATAAATTTTTCCATGTTCGAAATCACCCAGAACCAATACAGATCTAGCTGACCTAGAAAATGTATTATGACTAATAGAATGGTTTTTTCCTAGAGCATATAATGGAGCACAATCGATTGCCATCCAATCACAGTCATAAATAATACAGTTTTTAATTGTGTGATTGTTACCTTTAATTGTTAATCCATTTCCCCATGAATGGGCAATATAGCAATTTTGAATTTTATTGTTACTTCCTGAAATTTCAACACCTTCCCCCCCAGTAATATCAAAACCAGATTTAGGATGAAAAAAGGGAGTAGGAAATAGAATTTGGCCATTTAGAAAAGAAATGTTTTTAGTGTTTTTTGCTGAAAAACTACATCCAAATAAATTAACACCTTTAATTATTATATTTGATTTATAGTCTGTTATTAAATTATAAATATTTTCACGAATAGTTATTTGTAATTTATTAGGGTATCCATTTGAAGACCATAAATAGAGATAATTCCCGTCAAAGAACCATTCTCCTGGGTGGTCTAAAAATTGCAAACTTCCAGTTATAAAACCTTTTCCTCTTCCCAGATAATTGTTTTTAAATTTTTCATCCCAATAAAAACCATCATTTTTAAGAGTTATCTCATCATCTTTTTGATCAACAATATCCCCATTTATAGAAACCAATCCTTTAGTGTGAAGTCCGATGAAATGGCATTTTTTTAAATTACTAAATTTTGAGAGACCTTTAAGAATAACTGTTTTATCTGGATAGGCAATCATATCTCCCCAAGAATTTGTATTCATATCGCCTTCTATTATGTTTGGGAAACAAGCTTGCATAGTTGGTTTTCCATTTATGAAAAGTTGGTAAATATTACTTTTCCAAGGAATTCTATAAATGTTTTTTTTAAATAATCTCCATTTTTTATTTACAATACGAGGGGCAATTGTAACGGTTTCATTTTTGTAATTTAATAGATAGAGAGGTTGATTTCTTTTCCCTGATTTAAAAAAAGTAACTTTTTCTCTATATACTCCCTCTCGTACATAACATTTTTCACCATTTTTAAGTTGGTTTATAGCAAATTGAATTGTTTTAAATGGTTTTTCAATTGTTCCGGAATTAGAATTTGACCCTGATTTTGAAACAAAACAATTTTTAGCTGTTACACTTGAAACAAAACAAAGTATAAAAAACAAAATAAATATTCTAAT
Source organism: Flavobacteriales bacterium (assembly GCA_947474675.1). GTDB lineage: Bacteria > Bacteroidota > Bacteroidia > Flavobacteriales_D > Crocinitomicaceae > CAIUKX01. The sequence continues at coordinate 699 of CANJKA010000235.1, read as the reverse complement.
TTGAAGCTTATTCATCAACATGATTTTCTATTTCTTTATTTATTAAATCAAATTTAAACATTTATCGCCATTAATTTTAGACCTAATTTTTATTTATCCATTTTTATTATTCTATTTTTTGTATATTTGATTTGTCAAAATGGAAAAGTATATTTTTGCTTTTATTTTAGGATTAAATTTTCAGAAATGATTAATTTTTACTTTTAGTACTTTTATAAATATTAAAAGTGGAAAATGACACTTCTGTAAATTAAAAATGTAAGTTTCATATTGATAAATTTTAAAAAGATAGTATAATATATCATGACAAATAAAAGAAAAACAATAGACATGAAAAAAATAGTTGCTCTTTGTGTAATGAGTTTGATAATGTTATCTTCATGTAATAAGCAATACACTTGTACGTGTGTTTTGACAGGTACAACAATTGTTAAAAAATACACTTTATATAATACAAAGAAGAAAGCAACTAAAAATTGCAATAATTTGAATAGTTCAACTCAGACTTGTACGTTAGAAGTATATTAATTCACTTTTAGATACTGACAAAAACTAAAAAGAGACTTCACATTTGTAAAGCCTCCTTTTATTTTCAAAGATTTTTCCTTCTTTTTATTTCATTTTTGCTTGAATTCCACTATCCAAAGCATCTAAAAATTCTTCAGTATAAACATAGTGTTCACCATGATTGACTTTGTT
>CANJKA010000234.1 GCA_947474675.1 Flavobacteriales bacterium | reverse complement strand
TCTAATATTTCAACAACTTTTAACGGTTGACACAACATGCCAGATCCCATTCCACGCTTTGCAACCATCGGATAGGGACAACCCAAATTCCAATTCATTTCAGTGTGACCTAAATCGGATAAATAGTTCGCTAAAAATATAAAATCATCCACATCGTTTGTCATAATTTGAGGAATGATTCGATACCCTTTGTTATTCTCCGGTTGAACATCAATGGTGTGCGCCTTTTTCATCGATTTATCATGATTTAAACAAATCCAAGGAGAATAATAAACATCAACACCCTCAAAATATTTATGAAAGGCATTTCTAAAGCGAAAGTCAGTTAAGCCTTGCAATGGAGCTAGAAGAATCTGATGTTTTTTAATGGGGGAAGTCACTTGTAAAATATTTTTACAAAATTAGTAATAATAAACTACGATACTGCGATCAATTTGTAATTCTTCGTTTTATGTAATTGTTAAAAGATTTGGAATTGGTTTGGATTTTTAATCCATTCGTTTAATTATTTTCTATATTTGAGAGTTAAGTTAAATTAAGGAAGATTATACTTCGTTTTCAGTAGGATTTCAAATACAGTTGAACGAGTAATTAATATTCAAATATCTTAAAAGCGGAGTAGTTAAAAGAGTTTTATTTGCAATAATACTATAAATCAATTAATAATGATTTTATAATACTATGAGCTAAAATCAAGATATTGAAAACAAATTCAAAATGATAATAAAAATTGTGAAAAAAATGGAGATTACACCCGAACAAAATATCCGAATGGCAAAAATGACATTTGCAACTGTTTATCCGCTATATCTTGCTAAAATAGTTAGAAAAGGGAAAACAAAAGAAGAATTGAATCAAGTTATTAAATGGTTGACAGGGTTTGATGAGAAAGAAATGCAAGAACTAATTGACGATAATTCATCTTTTGAAGTGTTTTTTAAGAAAGCAAAATTAAACAAAAATGCGACCCTAATTAAAGGAGTCATCTGTGGCTATCGAATAGAAGAAATAGAAAATCCCTTAACAAAAAAAGTAAGGTATTTAGATAAATTAGTGGACGAATTAGCGAACGGAAAAAAAATGGATAAAATATTGAGAACTAAATAATAGTGGATTAACTTAAAAATATCAATATTAAAATTTTAAACCAACGATTAATCGGCTAAGCAGATTATATAAATAAATTAAAGCAAAATGAAAGTATTGAAGAGTTTAAGTATTGCTTCGTTTTATATTTTTATGATTGTTGTAATCGTATCTTGCACTAATAATAGAGATATCACGAAAGAAACTCAGCAAATAGTTAAAACCCAAAATAAGGAAGTTAAACTTTTAGAAGATGAAAAAGCACCTTTATGTTATTCAAAAAGCGAAATTGATTTATTAGATTCAACAACCCAACATATTTTATTGAGAAAAATTTCAGCTAAAAAAGAAGTGCAAAACTTTAGTTATCAGAATAATAATCTGATTTCATATTGTTTAACAGAAACTAAAGATGATGATATTTATCAATCTAACTCTTACAGAATTCAAGTTGCTTTAGAAACTGAAGACCACTATAGTATCAGGTTTAATTTTTATAGTAGCAAGCTGACAAAAGAAATAAAGATTCTTGAAGTTCTTAGTGACTCATTTATGTCAATTGAAAAGTGGAGAAACGTTCATTAAAAAAGAATCTAAATAACAGGCGAAGTATAGAACTAAGCTAAGCAGAAAGATAAAAAATTCATTATATTTAAAAAAAATATAATCTAGTTGAGGGGAATCTTGAGAAATAGAAATTGAAACATTACCTCACAAAAAAAACTATTTTTTGAGTAAGTATATGTTCCAATTTAAGTATTTTTTTACCATTATGTAAAATCCTCATCTATAATCAAACTTTAGTAATTCTCGAAAAACCTTTCGTTTATCCTAAAAATTATATTCTACATTCGTTATTTTGGAAACTGGAATCCATGCTCCACCTTTCAGACTTATATAATCTTTACAAGTCGCCCAAATTGTTGTGGTTGTTTTCTTAGGACCTTCATCATCATGAAAATAAATAGTCACTTTTGAGTGGTAAACATTCCCCAGAGTAGTTGCATTAAGTAATTTTTCATAAAGACCTGCAACTTTAGTGTAATTTATTTTCTTAGTAAAAGACAAATTTGAAATGGCTCCTTTATCGACTGTGCTGTATAGTAAGTTTTCCATAGTAGTTTAGTTTTGTTTATAATGAATATAAGTAAATTATTCTGTTTTCATTAAATTAGTTTTCAACACAATTAGCTGTCTTTAAGTGAGTTAAATTTAATTTCACTATGTATTTATACGTACAATAAAATTGTAACGTCCTTAAAATAAGCAAGTCAAGTAATCTGATTTTTTATAAAAAAAATGAAAAGCAATTGTTTATAAAGAATAATAGGATGCTATATTTTCTGTATTTGGTTCATATTTTCATCTTAAATAGGTGTATTTATACTATAAAAACTTTCATTTCGTGACTACTTCGCTTTGCCATACTCTGTGAATCTCTGTGAAAAAAACTCTGCGTAAATCTGTGGTTAAAAAAACACAAATACATTTGTTGTGTTAACAAAAAACTGAATAAGCATCTGAAAATTCCAATCAACTTACCAACGTTATTAACTTTTCAAAAAAATAAATCATTCCTAATCCATGAATTATTATCTTTGAACCACTAAAAGAAATTAAGATGAAATTATTACAAGATAAAGTAGTATTGATTACAGGAGCTTCAAGAGGTATTGGGAAGTCAATTGCGGAAGAATGTGTAAAACAAGGGGCAATTGTTGCTTTTTCATATTTATCATCAGAAGAAAAAGCGAAAGCGTTGGAAGCTGAATTATCTGTAAATGGTGGTGTTGCTAAAGGTTTTAAATCTGATGCTGGAAAATACGATGATGCTCAGAAATTAGTAGATGATGTTGTTGCTGAATTTGGTACAATTGACGTATTGGTCAATAATGCTGGAATCACTAGAGATACTTTGTTAATGAGAATGTCTGAAGAACAATGGGATGAAGTAATGAATACCAACTTAAAATCGGCTTTTAACTTAACGAAAGCTGTTCAACGTCCTATGTTAAAAGCGAAAAAAGGTTCTATTATTAATATGTCTTCTGTGGTTGGAGTTAGTGGAAACGCTGGTCAATCTAATTATGCTGCTTCTAAAGCTGGATTAATTGGATTTACGAAATCAATCGCACAAGAATTAGGTTCTAGAAATATTCGTTGCAATGCGATTGCTCCAGGATTTATCGAAACTGAAATGACGGCTGCTTTAGATCAAAATGTAGTTGCAGAATGGAGAAAATCAATTCCTTTGAAAAGAGGTGGTTCTCCAAAAGATGTTGCTGATTTAACAGTTTTCTTAGGATCTGACATGTCAACTTATATTACAGGACAAACTATCAATGTTTGTGGTGGTATGTTGATGTAAATTGATTATAAACTTATTTAAATAGGCTGTTCAAGTGATTGGAGAGCCTATTTTTTTCGGATAATTTATATTTTCTGATAAAAAATAAAAATTACACACTTCTTTTTAATTTATTTTAAGACTATCAACAACAGCTTCGACTTACTATTTTTCTCACTTTTCCTTGATGAAAAGTAAGCAAAAATCAAGATCATTCTAAGGAAGTTTTTACTACATTTCTTTTCGTAAAACCGCACGTAAATACTCTTCTTCATGCTTTTTTTCGCAGAAAAAGCGAAACGCAATTACGAAGAAATTTACAGCTACTTCTTTAGAAAGACCAATCTAACTAGCTTCGCAATTAATTTTTAATCAATAAAAGTTTTTGAGTATAATAAATTAATATCGAAGAGGGAAATAAAACAACAATAGAAATTATGATAATATTAAAAATCTGAGTTTTTAGAAAATAAATAAGCTAATTTTCTAAATCCACTTTTAATAAAGTCAAAGTACAATAATATTGCAAAGACGATACTCATGATCCACAATACGCCTAAATTTGACCAGAATGTAGATACTTTTGCTCCTAATAAATATTTATTTGGTGCATAGAAATGACTATCTAAAAAGCGTGTATTTTTAGGGTCGTTATAAATTGGATTATCTTTTTGAATCAACTCATCATTGATGATAATTAATTTTTCAAGTTCTCTTCTATTCGTAACAAGATCTTCTAAACTTTCATTTTGGTTTTCAGCCTTTAGAACTTGGTATTTTTCATCACCAATTTTTGAGATTAAACACTCAATTTC
>CANJKA010000233.1 GCA_947474675.1 Flavobacteriales bacterium | reverse complement strand
ACTCCCCTTATTGTGGTTTTGTCTCTTAGTTTAGATCATGACTCTCCAATTGCCGAGTAACCAGTACAGTACCAGATGGAATAATTCCTAATATTGGGGAATCTCCTTCTTTATATTGTTCCATTATTGCATTAATGACATGAAATAAAGAACCGCCGCCACCAGCAACAAGAAAATTTCTTTTTCCTAAGTGGTAATAGTTTTTAATTATTATTTTTACATGTTCAGCATTTTTAGCCTCAATAATTTCTAATGAAAAATTAAAATTTTCAAATAGTTGAATGATTTTTTTTATTTTTCGGTAATTTTTTCCACCTGCAGAATAAGGATTGACTACAAAAATAAATTCTTTTATGTTGCTTGTCATTAATTATCCTTAAATTCAGGGTGTTTTAGGCATAGATTTTAGCAAGAAAAACACAGCACAAGCAGCAAAAGTGACAGCAATTCCAAGATATAAATAATTGAATTTTAGTTTAAAATATATATGCGGTAAGATATTATATGGGGGCTTGACAGCGAAAACCTACCTTAGGGTGCAGGGTGTTTATTGAATTTATTAGTATTTATAATAATTTAATATTATTGTTTTGGCCTGTTTATTTTTGGTTTCGGACAGGTTTTATCTTTGTCGATACTATTAGGTATAAACATTCTAATTTGATCGTATAAATACCATTGCCTTTCCGGTGACAATCCTTGAGGTTGCAGTCTTTTAGGAAGTTGTTTTGGAGGCTTTTTTTCATTATATGGAAACTCTTGAGATTTAAGTATATTCACTTTTACCTCTTCTGAACCTACTTCAGTTTTGAGTTTTACCATACCTTTCTCTTTACTATCAATATGAAAATGGTGATAATTTGTAATTCCCGGTATTATTTTAAAATATTTTTCTAGCCAACTCGACCAATCTCGATAAATAATAGTTTTTTGTTTATTATTTAAATAAGGCTGACAAATATTATGACCATTTGAAGAAGATTCTTCAACTACTTTTATGAGCTGTTCATAAGTATAGACACTAGATCGTCTATATCGATGACGGATAAGACCAAAATAACCATCAGGAGAAAATTTAGTATGACCAACGATTAAAAAAGACAATTCAATTTTAGTGTGTAAACCAGTTAAAACTCGGTACATTAAATATTGAATTAATGCATTATTTTTATTTTGGCCAACGCAATTATCTGCTGTAAGATAAGCGAATTTTTCACCTAATCCATGATTTTCAAAAAAATGATCCAAAAGTGAGATGACTGTATTAGAATTTTTTTCTAAAAAATCGGCCTCATCAATTAAATAATTTATTTGACGAGGAATGCCCTCACAACATACGCCAAATAACTGTGCTCGACGTGGCGTTTTAAAATAAATAGGACCTACTTGTTGATCTTCGAATGGATACTGAAATTGTTGTGCAAAATCCCATGAATAATGCATCATAATATCTCTAGAATTTGCTTTTGAAGAAGTTTGTTTCTTGTTTGAATTTACAATCTTTTTATAATGAATATTTGCCAATTTTGCATGCGCTCTGTAATAAATACGTTCTTTTTTAGCAAGATTTAGGTGAGCGATTGCCTCCTGATAGATTTTTACTTGAATTTTTTCTTTTTCTTCGCTAAGTGTAGCGGCATTTTGATGGATTCTTTTTTTAAAATCCTCACATTTTAAACATAAATCAGTTTTAGGATTATTGAATTCAATATAAGAAAACTCTTCTTGCCAGATCCTTACAAATGTACGATATCCGACTGCTTCATTTCCTAATTTAATGGTGCACTTTTCGTATAATTGATGTATTGATGTGTAATTCATTATTGAAGGTAACAAAATTCTTAAACGTCCTTTGCCTTTTCTCACATCACGTCCTGGGTCTGGTAGTCCTTGATTTGTCGCAAAATTAAGAATAAATGACTTAACCGCTTCTCGATCTGAATTTGAACACATATTCACGGGTTTAGAACCTTTATTTCCATGCACAGGAAGCTCTATGCCATCATTAAAAAAATTCTTCTGGAGACGTTTTAAGCGATCTATTGATTCTCCATAATAAAATAAAAAAACATTTTTACAGACTGGTCGATCAATATTAATTTTATACTCAAATTTTTGGCGTTTTCTTAGCGTTGTAATACGTGAAGTAAAAGAAAAATTTGAAAATCTGGAACAGCTTGATAAATAAGCTAAAATAAAACAATTTTTTTCAGCTATAGTTAGATTTCTGAATTTAAATCGAGAATCAAGAATCTCTTCCTCAGTAAACATTTTTTGGCATTCATGCCCACAACCACAATCTTTATTTAAAAACTCCGAAATTATTTTCTTTTCTTTTTCTAAATCGATTGTAACTTCGATAGTTTTTAAAGAGATGTCATCTTCTTTATTGTATGAAAATTTTGGTATATTTTTATTAGAATATTCCTCAAGAAGTTGACTAAAAATATTTTTTATTTCCGTATCATACTCAATTTTATTCATATACGAAAATCCTTTTTCATTAATGACTTGCAATTGTAGAGTATATTGAATTATATTGAAAGGAGGATTTATTCTGATGATTTTGTAATAGATTGAAAATAGTTATGACCGCCTAAAAAATAGGCAATTAAGTAATTTTTTATTAAAAATTTATATTAATTGTAAAACTCAATAAATACCCTGCACCCTAAGGTAGGTTTTCGCTGTCAAGCCCCCATTTCTTGGGAAACACCTGATATGAAATTTTAATTAAACATCTAAAAACTTCGTATAAAATGTGACTTGAAATCTCTATAACATAATAAAGATTTGAATTACGGAGAGCGGATTCACGGATATCAAAACGCTTTAAAAATAATTTAAATAACTCAGATTCACTAGAACTAGGACTATTTGTGGCCGATACTTGTTCTAATTCAGAGTAGTCATTATTAAATTCTTCTGGTTCTAAATTAGAATTTCCCCCAAAGGAGTCTCCACTAGGTGTTTTGTATTTTGGCACCTCCATTTTATGGATTGGATTTTCAGGTGTGAACATTGAATTTATATTTTGTTGGTATGGAGTTTCTTTGTAATTATTGGAAACGTTATTTTTTATTTGTGTAGGTTTTTGATTTTGATTTTTATTTTGATTATTAGAACTTGAATTATTACCGAAATCATCTCCATCGTCAGACAAACTCACAGAAGGTTTTTTTTCAGGAGGAAGTAAGACAACATCAATGAAAAATGGGCGCATTTCTATTTTATCGTTATTTTTTAATATATTCTGAGAATTTTTGTTCAACAACTTTCCATTTAAAAAAGTCCCATTTGAACTTGTATCTACGATGAAAAAGTTCTTATTAGCATATTCAATTGTCGCGTGTTTTCCTGAAATATTATTCTTCGGTGGGTTATTAAAAATCCAATCTCTATCGGGATCACGTCCAATCGTTCCTCCTTTTTTAAATATCTTAACCGCTTCATATTTAGAATCAGATTCTAAATTAGTTATTGTCAGTTGTAGGCTCATAGGAAATCTCTTTCATTATAGAGGCTGAAATCATACACTAATTATCACATTTAATACGTATTTAATTAAGAATTATTCTATTTTTTCTATATCATTTTTCTTAGTTGAAACTTTATCCACTTTAAAATTGTATTGACGTTCTAAAAATAAGGCCATTTGCTCTGCCATATTTAAAATAGGCCCCATAGATGCATTTAATTCATCTTGTGGCGCATCACTTAATTTAGGGTATTTATCTGAAATATCTTTAAATGTATCCGCAGCCTTCTTAAATTTAGGATCAATTTCTTTCATTGTAGAAATAAATTGTCCAATTACATTAGGAGTGGGTTTACTTCTTTTCTTTTTTTCTGGTGTTATTTTTCCCATTTTAAATTCCTTTTTATTTATTGATATTGAGGTTCTTTTTTTTGACTACAATGTGAGCCTTGAAGATTCCGAATTTGTGCATCAAACTTATTCCCCAGCACCCATTTTGGCGCATCTAAACGCTCAGGCCAAGATTTTAAAACAAGAACTTGACCGGTAATACTATTTTGATCACCGACAATCCATGTGGGTAAATTCACTTCGGATAATTTTGAATACATCATACGATAAGTGTCTTCTATTTCTCCAGGTGTGGAGGCATGGGAATAAATAATATGGGCGACATTTTCTTTGCATTTTATACAAGGAAGTATTTGAGCCTCAATTGTGTGTGAACTTGGTTGTATTCCATGTGAAAAATTAGATGGTGGTGGTGGAGCTGTTACTTTACGATTACCAGTTTGTCTGTCGATTT
>CANJKA010000232.1 GCA_947474675.1 Flavobacteriales bacterium | reverse complement strand
TTCCCTTTTATTTCTTCGATGTATAAATTGGTGCAATACGTTGCAAAACCTTCACTTAGCCATAAATGTGGCCAATCCATTTCAGTACAAGCATTCCCAAACCATTGATGGGCAATTTCATGTGCCAATAACGTTTCACAATCTCTTTTCCCGTTGATACTATTTTCATCGTAAAAAATACAACTTGCATTTTCCATGCCTCCAAAACGAGTTGTTGATTGGACATTTGCTAATTCCTTATATGGATAATCTCCAAACTTGAGAACAAAAAAATCTAAGATACTCGGGGCCAACGCATAATCATAGAATCCATTTTCTTTATTTTGAGGGTATACCCAACTATAAACAGGTGTTTCATGACTAATTCCAGCTTTTTCTACTTCAAATTGAGCAACTCCAATAACCATCACTTTGGTTGGTAAATCTTCAAGATCCATGAAGTCAAACCTTAATCTATTATCAGCGATAATTGACTTACCAAATCTCTGTCCGTTTGCAATAACTTCATACTGATTTGGTACTTCAACATGCCAATAAACAAAAGCTTTATCAGAAGGATGATCAACCGAAGCAATCCAATTTCTTGCTCTAGTTGGCCAATTATCTCCAAAAAAAGTTCTGTCTCCATATTTGTTTTTCCCGATTACAAGACCATCCTTTGGAATACCTGAATAAATGATCGTGTATTCATTAGTTAAACCTGCCTTGCAGTTTAAAGAGGAAATTGTAATAATTGAATTAGAATGAGTAAAGTTAACATCTTTCCCATTTTCGAGTAAATGACTTATTTTCATACCTTTTTGATCAGTACCTTGATCTACCAGATCTAAATAAAAATATGAAACGGATTTTAGAAATTCAATTTGAATTGTTTCAGAAACTTTAATCACATTGTTTGAATCATTTAAATCGATTGTAATCGAATAATTAATCACATCAATTTCTTCAAAACGTTTTATATAATCTTGTGCAATCGAGTTAAAAGAAAGGTAAAAAAATATGAATGAGCTGAATAGTTTTATCATGTTTACAAAAATAGAGATATTTTAATAGAAATGATATTTTGTTCCTAAGGATAATCTCATTTTTGCTTTAAATCTACATTTCCCCAGACAGTATCTTTACCAAACCCAAAAGTACTGTCCATAAATTTCACAAAATTCAACTCTACTGCCCACGCATATCCAGATATTGCCATGCTCATAGGGTGTTTTTTAGTGTATTTTGAATCTAGATTAAACTCTTTTATTTGATTTTCCGTTAATAATTTCCCTGTAAATTGGGCTCCTTTTAATTTTAGAAAATCCAAAGAATTGGGTAAAATTGTTCCAGCTATTCCAGATCCATTTTGAATAAAACTATGATGTGTGGCTTTGTTGGACGACTTAAAAACGAGTGATTGATGTTCTTCATCAAAATAATAAAAACAATTAATGCAATATGGATTCCCTTCATTGTCAACGAAGCAAACAGTTGCTAATTTATTTGATCCTAAAAATTCAACAATGTTTTTTGGTAATAGATTCATTCTAGGATTATTTATTTAAAAGTCGGGCAGTTTTTCTTAATTCAGCTTTTGCGTATTCACTCTTTTCTTCTTCTGTTGAAGGTTTTACAAGCGGAACAGCAACTGGTGAAGCGTCATCATCTATTGCTACAAAAGTAAAATAGGCTTCATTAATTAAATACGCTTTTTGACTAATGACTTTTTTTGCCCAAGCTTGAACAAAAATTTCCATGGAAGAATTAAATGAACGCGTAATCTTTGCCTTAATCGTAATAATATCCCCAACCTTTGCAGGTGCTTTGAATTTCACAACATCTATTGAAGCTGTTACACAAATTCTTTCCGCATGATTTTGAGCACAAACAGCCGAAGCAATATCCATCCATTGAACCATTCTTCCACCTTGTAACATTCCCATCGGATTCGTATCATTCGGGAAAACAACTTCCGTCATAATTGTTTCTGAATGTTTGGGAGATTTTGATTTTTGCATTTTATACTTTCTTATAAATGATCAATAATATACTTTCGCATCAATTCCTATCGCCTTTACTTTGTCAGCAATTAAATTCAATTGTGCTTCTGAAATTTTCTCTAAGTTTTCTGCAGGTGTTTCTCTGTCAATCGTGTAGATCATAACTGACTGAGGATTAATTTCTTTTATTGCTTTTAACCAGCTATCAACTTCTTCGACTACTGTATTATCTATAAATTGATTATCGTAATTTCCTCTCAAAAAAATGGTTTGAATGATCAACTTTCCTTGAAATTCTTTTAATTTATCGATATACCAATCAATTTTTTTAGAGGATAAGGGTTGATTGATTTTTAAAAATGTTTCTTCTGTTCCTGCGTCTAATTTTAAAACACGTAAATCTACTTTTTGCAATGCTTCTACCACTTTTTTGCTACTTAATAAAGCTGAATTGGATAAAACAACAATTTTAATTCCTGGTAAATATTTATTTCTTAAAAAAATAACTTGATCAATAATTTTTGAAAAATAGGGATGCATTGTTGGTTCTCCATTTCCTGCAAAAGTGATACTATCAATTTCTACATTACTTAATGACAACTCTTTAAAGCTAATTTCTATCGCTTCAAGGATTTCTTCTTTGGAAAAAAAGGTATCGTTTACTGATTTTAAATCTGTCCAACCGCATTCACAATAAATGCAATTAAAGTTACAGATTTTATCTTTTAAGGGTAATAAATTTATCCCTAAAGAGGAACCAAAACGGCGACTTTTTATTGGTCCAAAAACAATTTGATCAAACAAGATAGACATTCAGCAAAATTATAAAACAATTCTTTCACTAAATATGAGGGAAATCATGAAAATGGTGTTAGGTATTAGGAGTTGGGTTTTAGGTCTGTGTGTGAAAAAGCTTGTTAGTTGTTGGGTTTTGGTTTTTTTTTACAATGTTAATAACGGGTTTAACCTACACAGCCCAACACCTAACACCTAATTCCCAACACCTACCTTACAATTTTTCCAACATCTTCATCACTTCCGGACGTTTTCTTGTTGATACGGGGATCATATTTCCATTGTTCATGATTAAATGTCCTCCTTCGATTTTAACGTATTCTTTGATGAATTTTGTATTGACTAAATGCGATTGATGTACTCTGAAAAAGCCTGAATCTGTTAGTAAATCTTCGAATTCTTTCAATGTTTTTGATACTAATAATTTCTTGTCATTGACGAAATGAAATTCAGTATAATTGACGCTACTTTCGCATCTTAAAATGTCACAAATATTGACAATGTGTATTTTATCTTGTGAATGTAAGGCTAACCGTTCGTTGGGTTTGTGGTGATTTTTAAGCGAATCGTTCAACAATTGGTATTTTTCATTTTCGTTGATTCTGTTTTCTCTGAATTTATTCATGGCATTGATTAATTCATCAGGATCAACAGGTTTTAATAGGTAATCAATTGCAGCGTAACGAAAAGCTTTAATTGCGTGGGCATCAGAAGCCGTAATAAAAATTATTTTAAAAGAAATTTCACTTAAAACATCTATCAAGTCGAAGCCACTTCCGTCTTGCATTTGAATATCCAAAAACAAAATATCTGGTTTGATATTCTTTAATAATTTTGCTCCTTCTACTACTCCGTTTGCTTCACCAATTACTTCAACATCTGGAGCGTATACTTCTAAATCCTTTTTAAAAGTTATTCTCGCTTGTTCTATATCGTCAATTATTATTGCTTTTATCATAATCAAATAGGGATTCTTACAATTACTTTTGTTCCTATACCAACTCCATTCTCGTCGTACAAATCTATGATTTCTAAGGTTTGAATGTCAATTTCTTCTTTCATTAGTTCCAATCGTTCCTGAATGACGACTAATGCAGTTGAAGTATGGTATTTTTCTTTACTTACATTATTGTGTTCTTCGGCTTTATCTCGACCGATTCCATTGTCCATTATTGAACAAACCATCACATTTCCTTCTTCTTTAAAATCAATGGAAATTAATCCTCGTCTTCCAGAAATTGGATCTATAATGGAAGACTCTGTATATTTTAAACCATGTTTGATCGCATTTTCAACGAATGGTTGCAACAACATCGGGGGGATTTTAACGAAATCTTGTTCAATATTATCAGCAACATTAATCTGATAATCAAATCGATCGCCGTTACAAAATTTTTCAATCATTAAATAATTTTCCAATGAACTTACTTCTTCTTCCAATGAAATAAATGCATTTCTTGAATTGTCCAATATTTGACGCATCAAACGTGAGAATTTAGCTAAATAATAGCGAGCTTCTTGTTCTTTTCCTGTTCC
>CANJKA010000231.1 GCA_947474675.1 Flavobacteriales bacterium | reverse complement strand
GCATATTTGGTTTTTTTGGAAAGCATGATTTTATCTTATTTTAGCCAAATATACGTTATTATTCAATTAATTAAGTCCTCTAATTATTCCTTTATCTGACGTATCTATGAATCCTAAAATGTGTTTTCTAATGTCAGAATCTGGAATTGTTTCTAAAATTGAAGCGATTCCTTTCGATACATTGTTATTTTGAACATAAAGAATTCTATAAATATCTTCAATTTCTCTTACCTGATCATCTGAAAATCCTCTTCTTCTAATTCCAACTGAATTTACACCTGCATATGTTAAAGGTTCACGAGCCGCTTTTATAAAGGGAGGAACATCTTTTCTGATTAATGAAGCTCCACCTACAAAGGCATGAGCACCAATATGAACGAATTGTTGTGCAACTACCGTTCCTTCAAGAATAGCAAAATCATCAATTGTTACATGTCCAGATAAACCTACATAACTTGCAAGAATAACATTGTTTCCAATTTGACAATCATGAGCAACGTGAACGTAAGTCATTAAAAGACAATTGTTACCTATTCTAGTAGCTAGTCTATCTTTTGTACCTCTGTGAATTGTTACACATTCACGGATAGTGGTATTGTTACCAATTTCAACAGTTGTATATTCTCCATCAAATTTTAAATCTTGAGGAATGACACCAATAACTGCACCTGGAAAAATTTCACAATCTTCTCCAATTCGAGTTCCTGGATAAATTGAAACATTAGAATGAATTATTGTTCTTGCTCCAATTTTCACATCCTCATGAATCGTTGTAAATGGTCCGATTTTTACATCTGAACCAATTGTTGTTTCTGAAGAGATACTTGCTAAATTGCTAATCATACGACTGGTACTTTATCTTTAACTATTGAAGCCAGCATTTCTGCCTCCATTACTACAATCCCATTTACATATGCTTTTCCTCCCATTTCAACTAAACCACGACGGATAGGGGATAGTAAGCTTAATTCAAAAACAAGAGTGTCTCCTGGAATCACTTTATTCTTAAATTTAACTTTATCAATTTTCATGAAATAAGTTGAATATGATTCAGGATCTTCTACTTTACTTAATGCGAAAATACCTCCTACTTGCGCCATCGCTTCAACTTGTAAAACTCCTGGAAAAACGGGGTTACCTGGAAAATGACCTGTGAAAATAGGTTCATTCATCGTGATGTTTTTAACACCTACGATAGATTCTTCATTCATTTCAATCACTTTGTCTACCATTAAAAAAGGATAACGGTGCGGCAACATTTTTTCAATATCATTGATATTGTATAAAGGCTCTTTTGTTAAATCAAATTGACGGGGAGCTTTTAATTGAAGTTTGAAATGATTTTTTATTTGCTTAGCAAATCGAACATTTCCTGAATGTCCTGGTCTTGCTCCTAATATGTGTGCTCTTAATGGTTTACCTATCAAAGCTAAATCACCAATAATATCTAATAATTTATGACGAGCTGGTTCGTTTTCAAACTGTAATTTAGTACTGTTTAAAACACCAATTCCATCCAAAGAAATTTTCAATTCTTCTTTCTTTAATAGTTTCGCCAAATTGTCAAGTTCTTCTTGACTAACATCTGTTCTTTCTACTAAAACGATAGCATTATCTAAATCACCACCTTTGATAAGATTGTTTTTTGCTAAAAACTCTAATTCTCTTAAGAAAACAAATGTTCTACATTTTGCTATTTCATCTTTGAATTCACTCAAATTGTAAATTCCTGCATGTTGAGTTCCCAAAACAGGTGATTTATAATCAACCATTACAGTAACTCTGTAGGAAGGATCTGGAATCGCTAAAAATTCAATCCCTTTTTCAAGGTCTTCAAATTTTAAAATTTCAGTTAATTCAAGATATTCTCTTTCTTCGTCTTGTTCTAAATAACCAACTTTTTCAAAAGCATTGACAAACAGTAAAGAACTTCCATCCATTATTGGAATTTCAGGTCCATTAATTTTAATTAATGCGTTGTCAACTTGCATACCATATAAAGCCGCAAGAACATGTTCTGTTGTGTAAACACGAGCACCATTAAACTCTAACGTTGTTCCTCTATCAGTTGCAACGACTAAATCACAGTCAGCATTAATAATTGGTTGACCTTCTAAATCAATTCGTTGGAATTTATATCCATGATTAGCCGGAGCTGGACAAATTTCAATAGTTACTTTTTCTCCTGTATGAAGTCCGACACCGTTTAATATTACAGCCTCGTTTAAGGTTCTTTGCTTTTCAGCCATTCTATAATTTTACTTTAGTTAATTCTTTTAATTTATTTTCTAAATCTTGAAGTCTTGTCAAAATTTGAGGTAACTTTCTGAAACCAAAATATGATTTTTTAAAATCTTCTAATGGAATACCTGGTGATCCCATCAATGTTGCAGCCTTACGAACTGTTGAAGGAATACCTGATTGAGCAACTATTTTCGTTCCATCAGCAATGTGTAAATGTCCACTGATTCCAGTTTGACCACCTACCATAACTCCTTTCCCTATTTTGGCAGATCCTGCAACCCCAACTTGAGCAGCCATCACCGTATTTTCACCTATTTCAACATTGTGTGCAATCTGAACTAAATTATCCAATTTCACACCTTTTCTAATAATTGTTGAGCCCATTGTCGCTCTGTCAATCGTTGAATTTGATCCGATTTCGACATTGTCTTCTAAAACAACATTTCCAATTTGAGGGATTTTTTGAAAAACACCTTCCGCATCAGGAGCAAAACCAAATCCATCCGATCCGATAATCGTTCCTGCATGAATGATACAATTATTTCCAATAACGCAATCTGCATAAACCGTTGCTCCAGGATGAAGTGTACAATTGTCTCCAATTATTACATTTTCACCAATATAAACATGGGGATAAATGACCGCGTTGTTTCCTATTTTACAACCGTCTCCAATATAGCCAAACGCACCTAAATAAATATCTGTACCAACTTTAGCTGATTCAGAAATGTAAGAAGGAGATTCAATTTTTGGCTGTTTCTTTTTCATTTGGTCATAAAACTCAAGTAATTTAGCGAAACAAGAATAAGCATCTTCCACTTTTACTAGAGTCAAGGTTGTAGGAATTGGTTTTGATGGCTCGAAAGTATTATTAACAATACAAATTGAAGCCCCAGTTGTATAAATGAATTCTTCGTATTTTGGATTTGATAAAAAAGAAAGTGTTCCTTCTGTCCCTTCTTCAATTTTAGATAAACCTTTAACTGTAACGTCTGAATTACCGACAATTTGACCGTTTAAAATACCTGATATTTGTTCTGCTGAAAATTCCATCGTTCAAATTTAAATAAAACTATACTGTTAACTTCCTATATAACGTTTGAATTATCAACAACGTTTGTTAAGAAAGTTATTTGCAATCATTTTTAAAAGGTATTGCAAAGTTTGTGATGTTTAATTTGTTCTTGTACCAAATAACATTTGCACCGATTTTACGGCCTTTATTATCTGTGAAAACTAAGTGGTGTTCTGGTTTTGGAGAATTTAATAAATGGGATTTTGAGAAGTCAATTTTACCTGATTTTTTTAAATATTTTAAAATATCTTTTGGGTTAATTAAATTCAAAACTTCTTGTTGACAAGTTACATTTGAACTAGAATCTGGAAAAATTAAATTATCATCTTTTGGGAAATGAATTAACTCACCGAATCCAGAAGTTGAGTTTTTTATTTTAAGGGCATTTTTCTTCGTGAAATGTATTTCAGAAATAAAACTTTCTTTAGCCAGAGTAAAATAAAATTTCATTTTCCCTTTAAATAAAATTTCTTTTTCTACAACATAAACTTTCGGATTTCCTTCTTTTTTACTTTCGTCAAAAATCACTTTTCCGTCATTTAAAACGAGTGTTAAATCTTTTCTAGTAATCCCGAATTTTGACAATTGTTCAGCTTCAGAATCTGGTAAAACAAGAACCCGATCTAAAATACTGTTTTTAACACGGTTGTCAGGCAACCAAGTACAACCTCTATTTTGAAAAAAGAATATGACGAATATAAGTCCGAAACCAAAGCCGATACCGTAATATTTTAATCTACTGAATATTGAATCCATTTTGTTTTTTTTATTGTATGCAAAGATACCTTTTTTATTTAGACATTAGATTTTTAGAAGTTAGATATTAGACTTTTTTAGAAGTATATTCTAATAAAACGTAAAAGACGTATTAGTTTCCCAATACGTCTTTATTTTTTTATCTAATTTTCAGAGTCTAATTTCTATAATCTAAAAATCTAAAGTCTAAAAAATTAATTCAAAAGTGCATCTAATTTAGAAGCTAATTGTGCTTTTGGAACTGCACCTACTGATTTGTCAGCAACTTCACCATTTTTAATAAAAAGAATTGTAGGAATGTTTCTTACTCCAAATTTTCCAGAAATATTTGGATTTTCG
>CANJKA010000230.1 GCA_947474675.1 Flavobacteriales bacterium | reverse complement strand
GTGATGGTAGAATTAATTCCAGTCGATAAAAATTATTTAAGTAGTGAATTATTAGAAGATGAGGTAACGTATAAATATTGGACAGAGAATTCTCATATTTTATTCCCTTCTACTTCAGAGCCTGCTGATGATCAAATTTTAGCTTCTGAAATTGCGCAAAATAAGGCTGTTAGTTTAGTAGTCTCTAAAGCAGAAAAAGAAGGAAATACAAAAGCGAATGATTTAGAGTATACAGGTGCTGATAAAGATAGAGTTGTCAATTCATATAAATTTATGGCATTAAATAATGCGACAAATTATAGAGTTTTTGATATGGATGGTGGATTTGGAAGTGCAAGAGCTTCTTATTTTCATAAATCATTGGGAGGATATCACGGAGCTAAATTGAGAAATATTCAAAATGTTTATGACTTTCATTTATCTCGTTCTAATAATAAGGTTTTGAACATGTTGAATGTTAAATATTTTATTCAAAAAGGACAATTACAACCAAACCCAGAAGCGATGGGGAATGCGTGGTTAGTTCGATCTGTTAGAAAGGTGAAATCGCCGAATGAAGAAATTCTCGCTTTAGGAAATAAATTTAAGCTGGAGAATATCGGAAAAGGTGCTTTTCTTGTAAATGGTGAAGTGAAGTCGAAGGCTTTTGTTTATGGAAGTGAAAAAATCCAATATTTAAATGCTGGTCAAGATACTCTAGATGTTCCGGTTCCAAATGGAATTTCTAAAGGTATGAAAGCATTATTTGTGATGGATGCAAATGGAAAAACTGAACTTATCAGAGCTGAAACACAACTATTAGATACAGCGAATTCATTCAAACAATTTGTTTCAATTGAAATTGAAAATGAATTTAATGTCAATACAGAAGCTGTAATGTTAGATAGTGAAGCAAAGAAACTTTCAGCTACAACGTATTCAGGAAATGGGACGATCAAAATGACTTCTTATGCTCCTAATAAATTGGTTTATAAAGCTTCCGTTCAAACAAAACAATTGATTGTGTTTTCTGAAGTGTATTACAATGATGGATGGAAAGCATTTGTTGACAATAAAGAAGTTGATATTTGCAAAGTAAATTATTTATTGAGAGGTGTTGAAGTTTCTAAAGGGGATCATACAATTGAATTTAAATTTGATTTACCGAAATTTCATAAAGCGAATATGTATTCTTTGATTGGATCTGTAATTGTTTTAAGTCTAATTGTTGTGGGGATTTGGTCAGAACGTAAGAAAAAAATGAGTATATAATTTTTTTTATAAAATAAAAGATGAATAAAAAATTAGGATTAAAAGTATTATTGAGATCTCCATTTTCTGTGATTAAGGAAGGTTTAAGAGTTCAAGAAAATCAATATTTTAAAGAAAAAATTTATTCAAAATATAAAATTGAACAATTACCTACAATTGATATGTTAGATTTATTCCCAAATTTAAATGAGGAAATAAATTGTTATAGTTTTTTGAAAAGTACTTCATTAATTACTGATTTGATTTTATTGAAATCATTAGCTAGAAGATTTGATAATTGTGCTTATTTAGAAATCGGAAGCTGGAGAGGTGAGAGTATCTCAAATGTTAGAGATGTTACAAATGACTGTACTTCTTTAACTTTATCTGCTGAAGAAATGAAAGATTTGAATTTTGGGGATGATGTTATTAATATTCATGGAGTTTTTTCAAATCATATTAAGGATATTACTAAAATTGAAAAAAACTCATTTACATTTGATTTTACTAAATTGAACAAAAAGTTTGATTTAAGCTTTGTTGATGGTGATCATTCTTATGAAGGAGTTTTAAATGATTCTCAAAAAGTATATCAATTAAGAAAAGATGAAACTTCAATTATTGTATGGCATGACTATGGATTTAATACAGAAGATGTAAGATATGCTACTTTAAAAGCAATTTTAGACGGTATTCCTAAGGAAAAGCATGGTAATTTATTCCATGTTTCTAATACAATGTGTGCAATTTATATAGAAAATACAGATTTTAAAACGACTAAAGTTAAAGTGCCTTCATATCCTAATAAGGTTTTTTCATTGAAAATAAAGGCCGATAAGTTATAATAATTATTCGGATAACAGTTTGATCCATTGTTTTTTAACGTTTTCAACTGATATTAATTCTTTAATCTTATTCTGGTTATTGAGAGATTCTTCAAGAGTTAATTTTTGTATCTGAGAGGATGATTTCAATGATTCAATAGAAAATACATGAAACCCCTTTCTTTGTAAAAAAGTAAAAGTTGATGATTTTTCAGAGAAATATATTGTTGTACCGTTTAATAAGAAGAATACAATATTCCCTAATCCGAGCTGACAATAACTGTTAATAAAAAAAACAGATACTGAGGATAATAATGAATAATATTCATCTAAAGGAAGTCTTTTATCGAGAAATTGAAAATTTAAAGTTGTTTCTTTTGAAACTTTTCTTTTCAATTTTTCAATATATTTTTTATTTCCATTTGTAACAGGGATTAATATTTTTGAAGTGTTACCTATTTTTTTGATTTCATTTAATACTTCGAAATGATTCAATAAAGGAGAGCCACTATGTCCAACCATTATTACTTTTTCTTTAAATTCTGAAGTGATATTGTTTGAAAGATCATCGATGTTTAAGTAAGACAGAAAAGAATATTGAGTCGTATTAGATTTAGAATAAATAGTAAAGAAATCATCTTCAATAAAAGAGTAAAATTCATCCACTTGATTTATAATTGAATAGTACTTTTTTGAATTTATAAATAGGGGAGAAGGTATTTTTCCTTTTAAAAATAAAGACATGTTCTCAAACATTAATGAAGCATATTTTCTAAATTTGAAAAGTGAATTTTCTTTGCTGTATAGTTTTGACAAATTAAAAGGTAATTGATAGTATTCAAAACTCCAAAATACCCATGCAATTTTAATGTTAAATGATTTTATCTTGCTGAAAAGTGGAAATTGAAAAGTATGTAAACTATGAAAAACAACTTTATTAACTATCTTATCTTCAATTAATTGAAATAAATGATTGTGAGAATTTACATTATTAATGTTGTCTTTTTTTGTTAAATTGTTCTCGAAATAATAATAATGAGTTTTGGGTTGTATAGCTTCTATAAAATCAATTGTAATATTACTGAAAAAACCACCCTTGTCAAAGAAGATATGTAAAGTTATCATGTTAATTCAATTGTTTTTTAAAAACTGCAGGATTACCAGCAACCATGGTATAAGGAGCAACATCTTTTGTTATAATAGATCCAGCAGCAACAACTGCACCTTCTCCAATTTTTATTGAAGGCAATAATATGGCCCCCGTTCCAATAAATGCTTTTTTACCTATTTCACAATTTCCAGAAATATTAACTCCAGGACAAATTTCAACGAAATCATGAATTAAAGTATCATGTCCTATTGTAACATTTAAATTAATCAATACACCGTTTCCAATTCTACAATTTGAAGTAATAACTGTTCCGGTCATTATATTGACTCCCGATTTAATTGAGTTATTAAGAACTCCTATATGAGCATTATCTGAAATTAGATTAAAGGGAGTTCCGCCTAATTCTGAATGGAAATAAGAAAACATTTTTTCTCTGGCGGAAGGAGAACCTATTCCTAAAATAAATTCAAAAGAATCAAAGGAAGATTTCACTTCTTCGAATGATCTAATTATTTTAAAATTTTCAGAAATAAAAGGGTTTAATATAGTTGAAACATTGTCAAAAAAAATGACATCTTCTTTCGAATTATTATTTGCTAAATAAACTTCTAATGACTCTAAAGAGAATCCACCTGCTCCAATTATTAACATATTTCTTTGATTAGTTTTAAAATAAAATTTTGATCTTCAATTGTCAAATCATGATACAATGGTAAACAAATAACTCTTTTAGACGTCTCTTCTGAAACTGGACAACTGTCTTTAATTGTTAAATAATCAAGCGTATTTAAAGAAGGATAGAAATATCTTCGAACAATTACATCATTTTTTTCCAGATAATTAATCACTTTTAAAACGACTTCTTCTGATTCAAATAAAATAGGAAAATACGCATAATTGAAATCAATATTAGTCAAATCATATTGCATCAAACCAATATTTGTTTCTGCTAAATTATTTGCGTAAAACAACCATTGATTTTTTCTATTATCACAAATATCTTGGGTGAATTTCATGTTTACTAACCCCATGGCACCACATAATTCATTCATTTTACCATTAATGCCTATTCCTCCAAAAGTATGAGGGGATGTGTGTCCGAAATTACGTAAAAGCATTATTTTTTTGTAAATATCTTCGTTTTGACAAACGATTGCTCCACCTTCTACCGAATGATAAAGTTTAGTAGCATGGAAACTAATAGTGGATATATCTCCGTAATTCATCGTGTCAATTCCTTTGAATTTTGTCGAGAATCCATGAGCATTGTCATAAATTACGGGAATATTGTTTTCATTGGCTAT
>CANJKA010000229.1 GCA_947474675.1 Flavobacteriales bacterium | reverse complement strand
TCAACATATATATAATCATTTCCTTGAATGATCATATCCGCATATTTTAATCCATCAATTGTTGAAACATCTATTAAATAGATTTCTCTCTTACTCCCAACTTTACGCATCACTTTAACAAATCGAGCTTTTCCTCTTGGAGTTATCCCCCCCGTCATTGCCAAAACTTCCAATAAAGTTGTATTACTATTCTCCAGTTGAACAATAGTTGCAGAACTTCCATTCCCGGAAAAAACAACACATCTCCTGTTGGTGATTTTCAATTGAACAAAAGGATCTTGATATTGACTTTTGAATAATGACTCTAAAGTATCTTCACATTGTTGTATAGTAAGACCTTGCACATGTAAATTTCCTAAAATTGGAATCTCAACAAACCCATCAGTTTTCACTAGAAATATATTTTGCAATCCTCCTCCAATATTGTTATAATTAATATTTTGATTACTAACAATTCCACCTGCATTTGTTCCTGTCAACCCTTCGATTAAACTCTTACCTCCATTTGTACTTAATGCAAAAGTAAGCTTATCGTCAATAGAAATTTTATAATTTTCAGTTGGTCTTAAAGGAATTGAATCGTATTTAAATGACCCATCCTTCGGTATTTTAAACATCATATTACTATTAATAGCACAACTTCCTAACGATAGCGCTAGAAAAATAATTCCAAATAGATTTTTACATTTAAAAAAGATCATTTAAATTTTCTTTTTACTCAATAATGACTGATAATATGACTCCATATTGTTTACCAATGTTGTATAATGAAACTTTTTTTCAACAAAACCCCACCCTTTTTGTGACATTCTATTTCGTTCTGTTTCATTCTCCACCAAAAGTAATAATTTTTCAGCAAACAAAGATACATTATTTTTAGGTATAATCCAACCTGTCTCTCCGTCTAAAACAACATCTCTAACCCCTCCAACGTCTGTCGTTATTATTGGTAAATCACCAGCTTGAGCTTCAATCAAACTCACTGGAGTACCTTCATTATCAGATGTTAAACATAAAACATCCATTCCTGCATTAAATTCTCCAATGTTTTTTATCCAAGATGTCATTTTTATTTTATCTCCAAATAGACCATTTATTTCCTCCACACGGTTAGAAATTTTCTCTTTTTCTTCTCCGTCTCCGACAATAAAAACTTGAATTTTTTTAGTTGTTTTACCCAAAACTTGCTCTATTACATCTAAAAACATCGAATGATTTTTAATAGGAGCTAATCTTCCAACAATAGCTATTGCTATTTCATCCTCTTCTAAATTAAATCTTTTCCGTGTAATTGATCTATTTTCTTCTTTATTCAAATGAAACTTTTCTAAATCGAACCCTAATGGAATTACTTGAATTTTAGAAGCAGGACAAATTTTATGAATTTCGGACAATTCTCTTTTTTGAATTTCTGAAATAGCGATTATCCCATCAGATTTTGAAGCCAATCTTCTTTCAATAAACTTAAATATAAATGTTTTAATTTTTCCAAAATAAGAATGAAAGACATGACCATGAAACGTATGAACAACTACAGGAACATTACATGCAAAAGCTGCTTTTCGACCTAGTGCTCCCGCTTTTGCGGCGTGTGTATGAACAATATCTGGTTTAAACTCTTCGATGATTTGTTTAATTCGTTTATAGGCGGCACGGTCACTTTTAAAACTTGGTATACGCTGCATTTCATCAATCAATATAGGTTCAACTCCATATTCTTCAAGGATATGCAACGAATCTGCTTCACCTTCTTCGTGATTTCCTCCTATCAAAATTGTTTCGTATTCATCTCCTAGATACCTTGTTAAAAAAGTAGCATTATAAGTTGGTCCTCCGATGTTGAATCGGTTAATAATTCTTAATATTTTCGGCATTTATCTATTTAATATACTATAATTCGAGTTAAATTTTTCTTTATTGTCAAATCAATGTTTAAAAGTTTTAGCTTTAACTTAAAAAGCCTTAAAATTTATACTGAATTTTATACAAAAAAATAAACGTGAAGATAGTAAGTTCCTTTGTAATTCTTGCATTAATTTCAATTCATTTTGCATTTGGACAAAATAGTGTTCAAATCGCGGTTACAAACTTTAAAAACAATACAGCTTTTACAAATGCTTCAATTTCATTTTGTGCAATTAATATTGCTACTGATAGTGTGATTGCAGAATATAATCCAAATTTATCACTTCCACCTGCATCTATTACAAAACTATTCTCAACTGCTACTGCCCTTGAAATATTAGGCCCAAATTACACACCTTCAACACGAATCTATCTGGAAGGGGAAATTGATTCAAATGGAGTTTTACAAGGAAATATTTGGATTAGAGGTGGTGGAGATGCTTCTCTTGGTAGTAAATATTATAACGAAGAAGGTTCTGAAAATAAATTTCTAGAAAATTGGGCTGATACTTTAAGTAAATTAGGAATTAAAAGTGTTGCTGGTGGAATTATAGCTGATGGTTCTGAATTTGGATACGCTGGAATACCTGATGGTTGGAATTGGTCTGATATGGGTAATTACTATGGAGCAGGTCCTTCTGGATTAGTAATCTATGATAATATGCTTCGATACACTTTTAAAACGGGTTCTTTTGCTGGTTCAAAAACTGAATTGATTTCCATATTTCCAACAATTAAAGGATTTCAATTCCACAATTACATCACTTCATCTAAAAAAAACAGTGATAATTCTTATGTTTTTGGAGCACCTTATTCTCTCGATCGTTTTGCATCTGGCACATTACCTATCAACAATAAAGCATTTGTTGTGAAAGGAAGCTTACCTGATCCCGAATTTCAACTTGCGTATGAATTTGAAAAAATATTAACTCAAAAAGGTGTTTTTTCAAAAAAAGGAGCAATTGCTGCAAGACAACTAGATACTTGTAAAATTACAATTAGATATACCTCTAATTTTAAGTTAGTTTATACGCAAGTAGGGGCTTCTATTCTCTCAATTGCAACTCATACAAACATGAAAAGCGTTAATTTATTTGCTGAAGAATTATTATGTCTTGTTGGATATAAACAAACAAAAGACGGGTGTACTGAAAACTCAATTTCACAACTTGAAAAATATTGGAGACCAAAAATAGATTTATCGGGGATGTATCTCAAAGATGGAAGCGGTTTATCTCGATCAAATGCAATAAGTGCTCGTCATTTTTGCAGTTTACTTATTGAAATGACTAAATCACCCAATTATGCAGCTTTTTTATCTACTCTCCCTTTATCTGGCTGTTCTGGAACTTTGTCAGGTGTTTGTAAAAATCAATTAGGTCATGGGAAAATAAGAGCCAAAAGCGGAACTATGACTCGAATAAAATCCTATTCTGGATATGTTGAATCAACTTCTGGAAAAAAAATAGCTTTTACTATCATTGTAAATAATTTCAATTGCTCTTCAAATGAAGTTGTCAATCAAATGGAAACTATTTTTAATGCTATGTCTACTTACTAAAATTAAAAATTCAATCTATAAAAAATATGGCACTACTAATTCCATGCAGAGGCAATGATCCACAATTTGGGGAAGACTGTTTCTTAGCTCCAAACGCAACAATTATAGGAGATGTTATAACGGGTGACCAATGTTCGGTTTGGTTTAATGCTGTTGTAAGAGGTGATGTGAATTCTATTCGAATGGGTAACAAAGTCAATATTCAAGACGGAGCTGTCATTCATGCAACTTATGAGAAGACAAAAGTAATATTAGGAAACAATGTTTCAGTAGGACATAACGCTTTGGTTCATGGTTGTACTGTAGAAGATAACGTCCTGATTGGGATGGGTGCTATTGTGATGGATAATTGCTACATTGAGTCGAATTGTATTATAGCCGCAGGTGCTGTTTTATTAGAAGGAACAAGAGTTGAAAGCGGAACAATCTACGCTGGAGTTCCTGCAAAAAAAGTTAAAAACTTAAGCCCGGAATTATTTGAAGGAGAAGTACAAAGGATTGCGAATAATTATATCATGTATTCAAGTTGGTTTAAAAAATGAGAGATATCGAAAACAGAGAAGATATCGTGAAATTAGTTGATCAATTTTATACGAAAATAATGAAAGATGATCTACTTTCTCCTTTTTTCAAAAATCTAAATCTTGAAATTCATTTACCGAAAATGGTGAATTTTTGGGCATTTGTTTTATTAGATGAAGCTGGATATACGACTAATGTAACTGACAAGCATATTAATATGCCTCTTAAAAAAGAACATTTTGAAAGATGGATATTCCTCTTCTATTCAACTTTAGATGTTTTATTTACTGGTGAAAAAGCAGAAATTGCTAAACAAAGAGCTTCTCTAATTGGATGGACTATTAAAAGTAAAATTAATTAATAAAAAATTTATCTTATCACAGCAACAAACCCTCTTTTTTCTCCTCGAACTTCTTCATTGGACGAATAATTGAAAACATACGTGTAAACACCATTTTCTACCAATTG
Organism: Flavobacteriales bacterium; assembly: GCA_947474675.1. Lineage (GTDB taxonomy): Bacteria > Bacteroidota > Bacteroidia > Flavobacteriales_D > Crocinitomicaceae > CAIUKX01. Next base: position 25 of record CANJKA010000229.1, on the reverse strand, counting down.
ATTATTTAAATTTTTTCCATCCCAT
>CANJKA010000228.1 GCA_947474675.1 Flavobacteriales bacterium | reverse complement strand
CCACTTAATGTTCCGTATTCGAATTTTTCACTGTATGCTTTTACATCAAAATAAACAGATCCGTTCACAACATACGCGAATCCATTTTCGATGATTTTTTCTATAATTTCAATTTGTTCTTGAATATGGCCTGTTGCAGTTGGTTCAATATTCGGAGGTAACATGTTATAAATGCGTTGTAATTCTTGGAATTTAACGTTGTATTTATAAACGATTTCTAAAGATTGTACTTGTTCCAAACGAGCCACTTTCCCAATACTGTCCACTTCATCTCCAGCACTGTTTGTAATATGCCCTGCGTCTGTAATATTTCGAACATACTTCACTTTGTAATCTAACTTTAAAAGACAACGATAGATCATGTCAAAATTAATAAATGTTCGCATGTTTCCCATGTGAGGCTCGCTATAAAGCGTTGGCCCGCAGACATACATTCCAACTTGATTTTCATGAATAGGTTCGAATTTTTCTTTCTGACCTGATAAACTATTGTAAATTAAAAGTTCAATATTACTCGTGCTCATATACTTATTTGAAGTGTTTCAAACAAAGATAGTTTAAATAGACTGAAAGATACAAGACTGAAAGATAAAAGACTTATTTATTGGAGTAAAATATTTATTTAGACTGCACGACACAAGACCAAAAGATAAAGACTGATGTATTAAATAAAAAAATGGCTACCAATTTCTTGATTGCCATTCTATATAATTTAGTTTAACTTATTTTTTTACAAATTTCACAGTGTTACCTGTATTCAAATCTTTTACGAAAAAGATGCCAGCTTCAAATAAAGAAACATTTATTAATTCAGAAGATAGAATGGATTTGTTTAACATTTCTTCTCCAACAACGTTTACAATTGAAATAGAAGTTGCTTCTTTCAAAGAAATCGTTAATTCAGAACTTGTAGGATTTGGAGATACAGATAAAGGTTTAAAATCATTTGAAATTTTATTTAAACCAGCTGTCATTGGATCCTCTGCGTTATACATTTCCAAAACTTCAGCATCTGTTAATACTCTATCAAAAACATTTAAATCATCAACAGAACCAACTAATCCTCCTGTATAAGTTGAGTTTCCGCTTGACCCAATGTAAATTAAATCAGCTGAATAATCAGTTACAAATCCTTTCGCAACAGTTGATTTCAATATGCCATCTAAGTACATTTTAACATTGTCAAAATCACTAGTTAGTACAAAATGTTGCCAATTCCCCGTACCTGCATCGACTGAAGTATTTACAACCTGCTCACTTCCATTGTCTTGAACAACTGAATTATACAAGCTATTACCTGTATTGTAAAACATTCCAAAAGAAGCAAAATAAGCATTTGTAGTTGAATTTATCACATTATAAATTGTATTTAAAGACATATTTGAAGTTGCATTTCCTTCAATTTTCACCCATAAAGAAACAGTCATTGATGGAGATTTTAATTCAGTTGCGTTTGGTAACGTCATATAATCACCATCTACAAAATGATACGCGTGATTTACATTTCCAAAACGATCAGTTGAAGGGATTGCTCCGAATACTGTAGCATCATTTGAACCATTGTCATCAGTTGCATTTCCACTATCAAAAGAATAGGCTGCAGTTAATCCAGTAATAATTTGAGCATTTGAAACACTTGCAGTTAAGGTTAATGCTGAAATAATAAGTAATCTTAAATTCATAATAATTTGGGTTTAATAATTGAAAAAGTAATCGTATTATTTTTTAATAAATTTTATAGTTAATCCTGAAGTTAAATCCTTTACAAAATAAATTCCTGCATCAAAAGGAAACAAATTAATTAATTCTTTTGATTGAATTGTTGATCTAATAATTTCTTCTCCAACAATATTTACAATTGAAATCGTTGTCGCTTGTTTTACACTTATAGATAATTCAGTTGTAGCAGGATTTGGAAAAATTGAAAAGGTAGAATTTTTATTTTCAGAAATAGAAGCAGTAAGAGGGTTTTCAGCTGTAAATAAATCGGTTACTTCAGTGGAAGAAATATCACGGTTAAACACCTTAACATCATCAATTTGTCCGTTGAAATTTCTATAAGAAGTCGATTGTGCCCCAATGAAAAAATCTACAGGGGTTGTAATATCCATAACATGAGGAGTCAAAATCGAAATCGTTGTCAAAATTCCATCTAAATATATTTTATGCGTTCCATCAGTATTCCAAGTCATTACTACGTGATGCCAAGTATCTACCGATAAAACGGTTGGATCTGCAACTCCAGCATTAGCATCTGAACCAGCAGTAGCCCAAGCAAAATGGTAATTTGAAGTCGTTGCTAAGAAAAAATGTTCACTAGCTATGTAATTGTCCCATTTAGCAGCAATGACTTCAAACGAACTTGAAAAAGAAGAACGTTTAAACCAAGCCGAGACTGAAAAACTAGTCACCAACGATTGAATTTCAATTGAATTCCCACAATTAATAGAGGAAGTCCCATTAAAAGAATAAGCTGAATTAGCATTCCCAAAACGATCAGCTGTTAAAGTTGCACCAAAAACAAATCCATCATTTGTTCCTGCATCATCTTTAGCATCACCATTGTTAAAAGAATAATCTGCTACTAAGCCATTCGTAACTTGGGCATTTGTATGATCTAAAAGAAAAAAGGAAATTGAAATAAGTAAAAGTAATTTCATGTATAATGTTTTTAATTATACAACAAAAATGAACTTTTTAAACGATTTTATCGAAACGATTTTACGAACTGTTAGTTTGAGTTTATAAAACCCCCTTCGGTACAATTTTTGGATTTTTTTTGAAAAATCCAAAAATCACTCAGGAGGATTTATAAATCTATACTTCGGATCCAATTTTAAATTGATTCCACTTCTTTGAAAATCCAAAATCACTCAGGAGGATTTAGAAACACACTTCGAAAATCTTAAAATCAATCAGGAAAATTTAGCAACAATCTATTCGGAAATCGAAAAAATCACTCAGGACGATTTATAAATACGCTTTTCGAAAAACTAAAATCACTCTGAACGAATTTCTTTAACATTAAAAATAACCAACACCTACTTTGATATCGTAAAATGATCGAAGGCTGAACATCCCTGCTGAGTGATTTTATTTTAGCTTGTGCTAAAAAGAACAGTTCCGAAACAGAGTTATTGTATAATTTTAACAGAACTCCCATCAGCATAAACAATTACAACCATTCCTCTATATTGATCATTCACCTCTTGGCCCAAAACATTCGTTTTCATAACTACTTCTTTTGATGTTTCAACTGTTGAGTTATCGATTGCTATAACTTCTGACATAGTTGATTTTCCATCAAAATCTGTTTGTCTCAAGCGGTAATAGTTAATGACTGGTCTAACATTGTAATCTGTTGTAAAATAATCTGAGTTTTGTGTTGAATTTCCAGCTCCATTTACTTTACCAATGTATTCAAAATTTATTCCGTCGTACGTTCGTTCAACTGTAAAATAATCATTGTTTAACTCTGATGCTGTTGTCCAAGTAAGTTCGTTATCGTTCCCTAATTTATTGCCTTTAAAAGAAATTAATTCTATTGGAAGACCGACAGCAGCATTTACTATACCTCCAACAAGGCTAAAAGTTGTTAAACCTGACCAAGAAAGTAAATTACTAGCAGCTGTAAAAGATCCTGTTCCTTGAACAGTTCCATTCGTAAAAGAACTTCCAGTTGGCTTGTACCATGTTGATCCACTTTTCTTTATCGGTAACATTCCTGTTTCAGATCCGACAATATCTCCATCAACATAATTATATGATATAGTATAAGTAGGAGAAGTAAAACCAGATTCAGTCATATTCCAATGTCTTGCAATATAATTATTTGTTATTGAAGATAGACCTGCAATTTTTGTTGCTTTGGTATAAAGTGTTAAATAAGCATTTGACAAAGTTGCAGTTGTTAAAGTAAAAGTGAAGGGAGTATAATTTGTTGCGTCTCCAATTGGATAAGTATATACAGTTCCAGCTGCAGAATTTATAAAATGTTTAACTGAACCGATAGTTCCACTATTGTCGTATGCTACAATATATGCTGATGAACTCCCACCTGAAAGTGTTGCATTAGAAGAAGGATTACCTAATGATAAAGTATAAGCTCCGGTTTTAATCAATCCTGAAGTCAATGTGAAATTTGTTCCTGCCATGACATTAGAAGATAATTGTACATATCCACCACCCGTTTTATTGGTTGTAAATTTATTAAAAACTTCTCCAGTATATGCTATAGTGGTATATCCAGTTACAGCAAAATCATCAATGGCCCAACCACCACCAGTACCTGAAACATCAGAACTAAATTTATAACGAATTTGAAAAGATGCATTTCCATCATAAGCCGAAATGTCGACAGTTACCAATGTCCATGTCAATCGATCGTATGTCCAACCTGAAGATCCACTATATGTTCCACTTGATATAGTTCCATCATATACCACACTACCTGAAATCGAAGACCAAGAAGAACCGTTATAAACTTCTATCAAACCACCATCATATAATGT
>CANJKA010000227.1 GCA_947474675.1 Flavobacteriales bacterium | reverse complement strand
GGTTTAGCAAAAACTTTATTAGTAAATACTATCGCTCAAACATTAGGTTTAAGTTTTAATAGAGTTCAGTTTACTCCCGATTTAATGCCTTCAGATATTATTGGAGCTGAAATATTAGACGAAACCAGAAATTTCAAATTTATAAAAGGACCGTTATTTAGTAATATAATCCTTGCTGACGAGATCAATAGAACTCCTCCAAAGACACAATCAGCTCTTCTTGAAGCAATGCAAGAAAGATCTGTAACAACAGGCGGAACAAATTATAAATTACCTTCTCCTTTTTTCGTGTTGGCAACACAAAATCCTATTGAACAAGAAGGGACCTATCCCCTACCTGAAGCACAATTAGACCGTTTCATGTTTAATATTTGGGTTGATTATCCTACTTTCAATGAAGAAATGGCAATTGTTAGATCAACAACCTCAGATACAAAAATTGAATTAAAACAAATATTAACAGGAGAACAAATTTCAAATTATCAAGACCTTGTTCGTAGGGTTCCTGTTGCTGATAATGTATTAGAATATGCCGTGAAACTTGTGGGTAAAACTCGTTTTAACAGTGAGCTCGCTCCTCAAATAACAAAGGATTATATAACATGGGGGGCTGGTCCTAGAGCTTCTCAATATTTAATTATTGGTGCTAAATGTCACGCTTTATTAAATGGAAGATTTTCTCCGGATATAGATGACGTTAGAGCGGTAGCTAAGCCAATTTTAAGACATCGTTTAGTTAGAAATTATAGAGCAGAAGCTGAAGGTTATACTATGGATAAAATCATCGATAGTTTATTGTAAAATAGATATTCATTTAGTAAAGGCGTATCAAAATCGGGTACGCTTTTTTTATGCAATAAACATTTAAACATACTTAAAGCATAGAATTAAAATCAAAATTTAAATATTTTCTTACTTTTTTAAGTTTAAAAATAAAAAAATCGAAAAAAAATATAAATTTATACAATTAACAATCAACTAGTTAATAAAAAAATAAATATTTTAAACAAATTAATAGTACTATGTATTGCATAATACAATCTTTTACCTATATCTTTGTATAAAAATATATAATATGAGTTTAGAGAATACACAAGCACAAATGCGAAAAGGAATTTTAGAGTTCTGTATTCTATCAATTTTAGAAAAACAAGAAGCTTACCCTTCTGAAATACTAGATAGATTGAAAGACGCTAAGCTTATAGTTGTCGAGGGAACATTATACCCTTTGTTGACTAGACTAAAGAATATGGAACTTTTAGCTTATCGTTGGGAAGAATCAAATTCTGGACCGCCAAGAAAATATTATTGTCTGACAAATATGGGAAAGACATTTTTAGAAGAACTTCAAGGAACATGGAACGAATTGAATAAAGCAGTCACAAAAATCATTAAAAACTAAAGAGTATGAAAAAGACAGTATCAGTCAATATAAAAGGGATGAACTTCTTGATCGAAGAGGATGCATATGAATTATTACAATCGTACATGCAGCGCTTAGCTCATAGTTTACGAAATGAAAAAGGAAGTAAAGAGATAATTGAAGATATTGAATTTAGGGTTGCAGAACTATGTTATAATTATTTAACTGAAAGAAAACAAGTCATTGAAAAAGAAGACATTGAAGACATTGTAAAAACATTGGGAGAACCCGAAGAATATGTCGAAGGAAATGAAGAGTTTGCTCAAGAAGAAAATTCTAATCAATCAAATAAAGAGTTTTCATCCTCAGATCGTCGACTTTATAGAGATGTTGAAAATGCAAAAATAGCAGGTGTTTGCGGAGGAGTTGCAAATTATTTTAATATTGATGCAGTGATAATACGTGCAATCTTTTTAATCGGATTTTTCATGTTCGGTTTTGGTTTCCCAATATATATATTACTTTGGATCATTTTACCTAAAGCAGCATCTACAATTGACAGATTAAGAATGCAGGGTAAAATTATTACTGCAGAATCTATAAAAGAAGAAGTAGAAAATGCTTCTAATAGACTAAGAAATGAAACAAACTCATTTGCTTCTAAAATTAGAAAAGATGGTTCATACAACCAACGATTTCATTCGATTGGTCGATTTATTAAACTAGTTGTTGGAATTGGAGTTACACTAACCGGGCTAAGTTTTTTAGGTTTTTACATTTTATTAATTTTAGGTTCAACGATGATTCCAATAGGAAGTGATGACCAATTAATGTCATTATCAGATATTGGTAATCTTACTTTAGAAGGTAGTAACGATGTGTTTTTAGGTTGGATTGGAATATCAACTATGAGTTTGTCAGCTATCTTCTTCCTATTTATAGTGGGATCTATGTTCATTTTTAATTTTAAAAATAAACTATCAAAAATCAGTCTAATTACGTTAGTATTTATTGGTTTTATTGGTGTAATCATTTCATCTTATGTAGGTATAAAAACGGGTAGAGAATTAGCATTTGAAGGTGAATTAGATATCCACATTGGCTCAATTGATTCAGATACTTTGAGAATAGAATCTCATTTTGAAAAATACAATAATTATACAATTAAAAGCAATTCTGGTTTTGTAACAGTTGAAGGAAATAAAATAAAAGATTCAGGGATTCATTTTGAATACACTGAATCGAAGGACTCATTATTTCATGTTACGGAACGATTTACGGCAAATAGTTCATCACGGAAAAAGGCTGAAATTAAAGCAGGAAATATTAACCACACCGTATTACTTTCTAAAAAAATACTTCATGTAAATACTTTCTTTAATTATCCTATATCGGATAAATTAAGAGATCAAGAAGTGACAATTATCATTCAAATACCAAAAGGTAAATTTGTTGAAATTAATAACCAAAAAGTTAGATTAGGATTCTCATCTAGAGATATCAATATTAACATAAATGGAATCGGTGATTTAGATGAATTAGAAAAATTAGAAATGCTCGATGAAGATTACGATGAAGACAATTTGAAAAGATTCGGAGAGTTGGAAGCTAATGGTGAATATGAGGATTGGGATTAAAAAAATAATTGATAAAAAAATGAGTCACAAATTTAATGTGACTCATTTTTTTATCAATAGAAATCATGTATTATGCTACTGGAATTTCTTCCAGCACTTCTAAAAGATATCCCCAATATTTTTGAACGGAAGAAATTTGAACTTTTTCATCTGGTGAATGAGCTGCTCTAATATTTGGACCAAAAGAAATCATATCTACTCCTGGCAAATGTTTTCCTAAGATTCCACATTCTAACCCAGCGTGACACGCTTTCACTTTTGGTTCTTCTTTATACATTTTTCGGTACAATGAAGTCATAATAGTTAAAATCTCAGAATTAGGATTTGGTTGCCATCCGGGATAATCACCATTTTGAATAACTGCACAACCCATATTTTCAAATGAAGCTTTAATAGAATTTGCAACATCAGATTTTGTTGATTCCACACTACTTCTTTGAAGAGATTGTGTGTCGAAAGATCCATTTTTCAAAATAACTCTCGCTAAACTTGAAGATGTTTCAACCAAACCATCAATATCTGGACTCATTCTGAAAACACCATTTGGAACTGAATAAAGTGTATTTGTAATTTTATTTAAATCTTCAGAAACAATAGCTTTTTCAGTAGTTGAAGAAACCTCCCAAGAAATATTCAAATTCACTTCAACTGTTTTAAATTCAACTTTCAATAATTCAGAAACTTCTTTTAAATTATTTTCAATTGTGTTTTTATCAGAAGAACTAAAAGCTATTACTGAAGTTGATTCTCTTGGAATTGCATTTCTTAAACTTCCTCCATCCAATGAAACTAATTGAATTTCAGAAGATGAATTTAAGCTATAAAGAATTCTATTCATTAATTTATTAGCATTCCCTCTCCCCTTGTCAATATCCATTCCTGAATGCCCTCCTAAAAGACCTTTAACTGAAATCTTATAAATTATTGAATCAGATTTAACATCTTCTAATTTACACGTGTAAGAAGTGTTAGTATCAATTCCGCCAGCACATCCAATTGATAACTCGTCATCATCTTCTGTATCTAAGTTTAATAATATTTTACCATCGAAATTTGACCCATCTAAATGCATCGCACCTGTCATCCCAGTCTCTTCGTCAATTGTAAACATTGCTTCTAATGCAGGATGAGGAATGTCAGTAGATGCCAAAAGCGCCATAATTGAAGCAACTCCAATCCCATTATCCGCACCTAAAGTTGTACCGTTTGCACGAACCCAGTCTCCTTCAATAATCATTTCAATCCCTTGTGTATTGAAATCAAAAACAGTATCTGAGTTTTTTTGATGTACCATATCTAAATGAGATTGAAGAATGACTTTCGTTCGATTCTCCATACCTTTAGAAGCAGGTTTTTTAATTATTACATTTTGAATTGAATCTTGTAGTGTTTCTAAATTTAATGATTTACCGTAGTTCATCATGAATTCAATTACTTTTTCTTCTTTCTTAGAAGGACGAGGAACTGCATTTAAATCTGCAAAATTACTCCATAATGCTTTTGGTTCTAAATCTTTTACTTTCATTTTTATTTTT
>CANJKA010000226.1 GCA_947474675.1 Flavobacteriales bacterium | reverse complement strand
TTCATTGTCATCTCTCTTGCAATCAGAATTTTCAAATCTTTATATAGCTTTTCCATTTCTTGAACTACTATTTCTTTTTTCGCACCTTCATATATTTTAATGCCACCTCCGAAGATAAAAACATCTTTATCTCGTATATTTCCACTGTATTTTTCTTCCTCAAGTAGATTTTTAGATAAAATTTTATGGGCGGTTAAAAAATTTTTTTTATTTAATGAATTTTTACTTGCAAAATCATAAGCATTAATTAAGTCCTGAATTTCTTTGAAAGATTTACTTTTAGTGTTGAATCCAGAATTCGTATATCTTAAATAGGAGTCAAAATCTATCGGATTTCCTTCAATCATAGAAGAATATACTGAGGACTTTGCTATGTTATATCCAAACGATTCGGCATTTAAAGCAGCCTCCTTTATTTTGTTAAAATGCTTTAAAATTGAAATTGGTTGTTTTGATTTATAGTAGTTCAAATACTCGGAAGTTATCAAATTGGATTTCATAATATAATTTACAAAAGTTATTAATTATTTTTTGATATTGAAAGGAAATAAATATTCTACCTATCTAAAGCTCATATATCGCATTTTTTGATGTCACAATGAATCTGCTAAATACTATATCAATTTTTATGCCAAATAATTTAGTATATTTAGTTTTGTAAAATTGTCATATTAATCTTTGTTTATCAACTCCACATCCTCCAAAAAGTTCGAACTCTCGTTAAAAGTCCCGACAAACAGCAAGCTAGCACGCCAGTGCTGGCTTTTTTTATTGGGCGATTTGAGTGCTTGCTCGCAAAAGCGCACAAGAAAAAAGCCAATACGAGCTTAGCGAGTTAGCTTCTTGTTTGTCTACCCCCTCAAAGGAGAGCCGAAGGCAATCCTGTCTTCATCACATAAGAGTATCAAGAAATCGATGCTCTTTTTTTATGTCCAAAACCTTTGTTGTGGGTTTTAGTATGATGAGAATCAATTTAAGGCGTGTTTTTATTTTGTTTCTAAAGAGTTAATGTAATACTAAATAGAGACCTTCAAAGTTAAAATTGGTGATCGAATGTCTATCGTTATTAATCCCTAACTTATCATATTTATTTTAGATTGTACCACTCTCAATTTAATAACCGTCCTAAATAATTAGCTTCAGAAGCACCCACTTATAAATTTGATTTTTTGATAAAAAAAGAACACTTACTATAGTGTTTTAATCATAGGATTAATTCTTTACTAGTCTAACAGATACACCTGATTGATTTAGAAGGTAATTATAATAGCCAAATGAATTCCTTTGATTAATTTGGGCATTTACGTTTGTTAAATTTTTGAATCCCCCAAGATTGTAATTAGGATTAAAAGTCCACCAGCCATCAGTACCTAAAAGTAAAAACTCACCATAACTAGCCCTATATCCACCCGGTAATGCAGAGAAACCACTACTATTTGTTGCTCCAACATTTGGTGCTATCCATAGATTTGAAGTGGACTTCATCTTTCCACCAGCTACAGCCAATCCACCTAGATGTAATGCTAAAGTATCCCATTCACCACCTGAAGGAATATGCCATCCAATTGGGGCTAAACCTCTTGGATCGTTAATTGCATACCAGTTATACAATTTTCCATAAATAAGTCCATTAGCTGGGTCATTTTTATAATAACACCAAGCTCCAGTAGTTAATTGGCTCCAAATAGCGGGATCTTTTACTTCTGGAATAGGATCGCCATTTCTGTATTTTGAAGTATTTAAATTTGAAGCGATCCATTTTTGATTTCCTATGCTTAATACTTTATACGTATTCCCATTAATATCCTTGATATTTTCAGTCTTAAGAGATGAAGATGTTTTGCTTGCTGATGATGTTATTCCATCAAGGTTTTGTTTTAGACTATTTGAAATAACAGCTTCTTTCTGACAGCTAATTACTAGAATACTTAAAAAAGCCGTTGCAATAATTGATATTTTCATTTTGATTTTTTATTCTGATTAATGTTTTGCTATATAGTTAATTTCCGGCAGCAGGTGTTTTATAACATGAGCTTGTTGTTATAGATATGAATACAAGAATTGTAATAAGTGGTTTAAATGTAATCTTCATTTTAGTTATTATTTTTTAAAATCAAATTTTATAGTTTTAAATTAATATTCTAAGGGCAACTAAATCGTGCAGATGAAACATATTTGTTTTAATACTATCTAAAATACAGTTATTCAATTAGCTAACACTTAATACACATTATAAAAATAAATATATCATTAGTTCACTTTAGGAAAGTAATTTCATGATCAAACTACTAACAATAAAAAAAATCATTTTCTTTCTCGCTATTTCAACTATCATATTTTCAAGTTGTACTAAACAACTTCAATCAAATACTGGTGGATTCAGTGACATATCATTAAGCAGAAATTCTGATGAGTATACAGTTAAAAGAATTAATACAATTGAGATGCAAGGAAGTTCTTTATTTGGAATACCCGGTTTTGGTTCAAACAATAAAAACAAAAATAAATATGGCATGTTGTTTAGATTTAATGGAATTGAAATGGGCAAAATTCCAAGAATTCTGCCATTTATAACTCTTGTGGGATCATCAATTGCTCTAGGTGGCTATGCTCAACAAATTGCAGGACTTAATAAAAATAACGGACGCGAAAATTTACCTACTGGATTAAACTATCTAGCTGCTTTGCCATTTGCAGGAATAGTAAACAATCTTGTATGGAGTGGCAGTGCAACAAGCGGAATAACTAATCAGATACATTATAATTTGATAAATGATAATCCAGGAATCGACTTCTTCACAAATCCCAAATACACTGTTGATTATAAGCTTGGATTATTTGGTCAAAAAGCTAAAGTGAAATTGAATATTATTGGTGCAACTTTGAAAATTAAGTAATCTGCTTATTGAATTAATTTTTTTTCATAGTCAAACACTTTACAAATATTCTATCCAAGTTCAATATTGAATTTAATTACCAATAAAAATGAAAAACATCTTATTATGAAAAAAAGACTGCTATTTTTAAACTGTATTTTTACAATTCTACTTTTTACCTTTTCGTGTAGCAAAGATAATATCTCACAAAAAAAAGATGATATTTGTCAAGTGAAAATCTTTGGAACAGATATGTGCGGATATACAAATGCATTAAAAAATGATTGCACAAATGCTAAGATCAATTTCACTTATGTAGATATAAATCTAAACAATGAAAATAACTACGAACTTGGTAAAATTGCTAAGAACTATAATTTAGGTTCTTCAATCGGAGTAAATTCAATCCAACTAAAGTTGCCAGTCGTATTTATGAAAAAAGGAAATGATTCTACGGGATTGGAGCGGCCCAACATTGAAACAATAAAACAATTTATTTCAAAATAGCTAAAGTTGTAATTTTCAAGATAGGAGTATTAGAAATAAATGAAACCACCCTCGATGAGATTTGCAGTGGAGGTTTATACAATTTAAAATTAATTAGTGCGTTGCTAAATAAGTGATTTCAGATGAGTTCAATGAGCGATTATAAATTCGAATTTCATCGAGTTTCCCAAACATCCACTCACTTCCTTCACCATTTGAACCAATTTTTAATCCTACCAATTGATTGATCATTGGAATAGTAAATTGATTTCCGAATATATTGTATCCTGCGTCTACTCCATTTATATAAAACTTAATGATGTTCCCAGAAATAACAACACAAATGTGCTGCCAAGTATTGAATGCTATTTCCGTGTTCGAGAATTTAAATTCCATCTCAGCACCATAATTATTTCTTCTGCCTGAAAGTACTTTATTAATTTCTGTTGGGGAGCCTCCCTGTCCATAGAAAAATGAGTAGACCATATTATAACCCCAATTGCCATTTAATCGCTTGTTTAATATAGTATGATAATAACTACCCCCACCGTTGTCGTATACCCATGCAGCCATTGATATGTCACCAACAATAGATAAAGATTTAGAATCTGGAGTTTCTATAAAAGAACTTGTACCATTAAAACTATATGCACTATTTTGTTTTCCAAATCGATCGGATGTCAATACTGCACCATTAATCGTTCCATTGTTTCGATTTCCACTTGCGTCTTTAGCATTACCATTGAAAGGATAGTAGGCTGCTAACCCATTATTGAGATTAACAGTGGGCTTAGCAGCATTTTTAGCAGATGTCAAGCCTTCCAATTTGAGTGATTGATTAGTTGAAATAACAGCTTCTTTCTGACAGCTAATTAAAAGAACCAATAATAGAAACGTTGCAATAATGGATGTTTTCATTTTTATTTTACTCTGTTTAGAATAGCAATAAAATTCATACTTTAATATTCAAAATGAATCTGCTTTGATACATTTTTGGATATGTATTTAGTTATTTTCATAATGACATATTATGGTTGTTGTGACCACAATTTTAAATGATTATACATTAGATATTATCTTAATATTTTAATTTATCAAATAAAAAAAAAGAAAAAAATAATTTACTTAATTAGTTTCTTATAATTGTATCATGATTCGAATTTTATTGTGTCTACTCATAGTTCAGTCTACGTTATCTACACTTTCTTC
>CANJKA010000225.1 GCA_947474675.1 Flavobacteriales bacterium | reverse complement strand
GCGCATATCAAAAATTCCAGATACAATTTTCGCCATTTCACCTTCCGTCATATTTACTTTTGAAGTTCCGTTAGTAGTAATGAATAAACCACATGGTTCAGCCACACCAATTGCATAAGAAACTTGAACTAGACACTCATCGCAAACACCAGCAGCTACTAAATTTTTAGCAATGTGACGAGTTGCATAAGCAGCAGATCTATCCACTTTAGAAGGATCTTTTCCAGAGAATGCACCACCACCGTGAGCACCTTTTCCACCATACGTATCAACAATAATTTTACGACCAGTTAAACCAGTATCACCGTGAGGTCCACCAATTACAAATTTCCCTGTTGGGTTAATATGGTAAGTGATTTTATCATTGAATAGCCCTTGTAATTCTGGTTTCAAACTCGCTTTTACTCTAGGTATAGCGATATTGATAATATCCGCTTTAATTTTAGCTAACATTGCTGGCTCTGAATCAAAATCATCGTGTTGTGTAGAAACAACGATTGAATCAATTCTTTGCGGAACATTGTCATCTGAATATTCGATAGTTACTTGAGATTTAGCATCTGGACGTAAATAACCGATCAAATCAGAATGATTGTGACGAATATCTGCTAATTCTTGTAAAATTTTATGTGCTAAATCTAATGCTAAAGGCATGTAGTTTTCTGTTTCTTTCGAAGCATAACCAAACATCATCCCTTGATCACCAGCTCCTTGTTCTTCAGGATTTTTACGATCAACACCTTGATTAATATCTGCTGATTGCTCATGTATTGCAGAAATAATTCCACAAGAATTCGCTTCAAACATATATTCAGCTTTCGTATAACCGATTTTTGCAATTACATCACGAGCAATAGATTGAACATCTAAATAAGTAGAAGTGTTTACCTCTCCAGCTAAAACAACTAAACCAGTTGTTACAAGAGTTTCACAAGCAACTTTTGAAGATGGATCAAAAGCCATGAAGTTATCAATTAAAGCATCTGAAATTTGATCAGCTATTTTATCTGGATGTCCTTCAGAAACTGACTCTGATGTAAATAAATATGACATTTTTATAATTTTTTATAATATTAAGCTACGAAAGTAATAAAAATAAATTGGAAACAAGGTAAAGGTTTTGATTTTAATCGTTCTTTTTCATCCATTCAACTTGACACAAATATTCTAGGGTCTCTAAATGACGTTTCGCTTCGAAAAGTGTTTTCCCCCAAGCATACGTACCATGTTTTCTCATGATGAATGAATGGTTTAAAAGTCTTTGTTTGTTCTCAATTAATAGAGTTGAAAACTCATCCATATCTTGAGAATTATCAAATATAGGAATTGAAATTTTAGAATCATGTGTAGTTTGACCAGCAAACCCTTTTTGTATTTCATACCCTTCAAAATCAACATTATTTTCAAATTTATGAGAAATTAAAACAGGGTAAACAGAATGGCTATGAAGAATAACTCCTGTCTCCGGAAATAAATCATATAGAATACAATGAATTAAAGTTTCAGCAGAAGGAACAGCTTCCACATCTTTTCCAATTGGATTACCAATTCTATTAACAGTTATAAAATCTGTTGCTGTAAAAAGAGATTTATCTACTCCAGATCTTGAAACATAAATCGTTTCGTCGTCCATAATTGTCCTAAAAGAATAATTAGTAGAGGTAGCAGGTGACCAACCTTTTTGATTATATGCTCTTATAGTAATAGCAATTTCTTCTTTCGATTTTTCAATTTCATTCATAAAGTAAAATTAATAGAAAAATTAATAATTTCCAATAGAAAGCATCACCAAGGTACAAGCTTCAATTGTTTCAATATTTTCTATTTGAGCTAATTTTACTAATTCCTCATTTTCAGTACCGGGGTTGAAAATGATTCGTTTCGGCTGAAGTGCTATAATATATTCATACCAATCCGGTTGATTCTTAGGTCCAACGTATAAAGTGACTGTATCTATATTATCGTAAATAATTCTATCCGTTTCTATTTGAAGATTTCCTATTTGGCCACCTCTAATCCCAACTGGAAATACTTTATGACCTTTTGAAAGCAGACTTAAGGTAGCTTTGTAGGCATATCTTTCTGGATTGTTGGATGCTCCTATTACTATTGTTCTTTTGTTGGGCATGATATTAACTTAATGTGAATGAACGAATCTAATTCTGGATCTGAGATCAAAAATCCTCCCCCTTAATCCCACTCCAAAGGGGGAAAATAAAAAAAACGCATCTATTTCTAGAAGCGTTTTTAATTAATGTTTTAAAAGCTGATTCTTCTTTAACAAAAGTAGAAAATAATTTATCTATTGGAACTATATCCTTATAAAGAAAATTGTAAACGGAAAGAAGGATAATAAGAAAAATCAGAACCAGTTAAACCGTATTCGATTCCTTTAATATAACTTGTTTCTTTTTTAACATGAGAATTATATGTTTCACAGGAGCTTTGAAATTTTTTCATACTGATTCTTCCTGTTATAAAGTTTG
Source organism: Flavobacteriales bacterium (assembly GCA_947474675.1). Classification (GTDB taxonomy): domain Bacteria; phylum Bacteroidota; class Bacteroidia; order Flavobacteriales_D; family Crocinitomicaceae; genus CAIUKX01. The sequence goes on along the minus strand of CANJKA010000225.1, from coordinate 2,102 downwards.
TATAAACACCCGCAGCTAGCATACCTATACCTACATAAACTAAACTTTTACTCCCTTTAACTATAATTACTTCGTTTGTAACTGGATCAATAGTATGCGTATCTTGAGAAGAAAGTAAACCCGAAAAAGTTGTAATAAAACCACCTCCTATAAGCAAAAAACCAGCTGTCCTACCAAAAACTCTATAATTGTTAGACTGTTTTAAAAGCAATTTTGAATCTTCAAATTTATTTAAATATGGAGCCACATTTTTATATTTCCTACCTACTTGCATCCAATCTTGAGAACCTGAAAGGCGCCATTGAAAATAGGTAGAAGAACCTGAAGACCCACCGAAAGTAGTTCTTGTTATTTTTTGAAGTTCAATTTCTTTGTTCTCTTGTTCAAAAGAGTTAAAGGAAATTAAAATCAAGGATAATGTTAAAAATAAGTAATTCATAGTTATACATTTAAAGATTGTGAAATAAAACACAAAACTAAATAAATAAAAGGTATAACGTCCTATTTATTTTTAAAAATATTATAAAATAAATCATTTGAATAACATTATGAATTAAAAATAGAGTTAATCATCAAAAATGTAAGTTTCAAAACAAAATTGAAATAAGAAATACTACTTATTAATTATAAAAAATACTTCAGAACACCCCTGAAAATTATACCATTTTTGAATTACTAAAAGTTGATCAAATTGAACATTACTATTGCTACAAACTGATTTTAAAAAATTAAATTTATCTATTTTATCAGTATTTGAATATATCTGAATAAATTGTTTTTGTTTTTTTATTAAATTAAGACCGTTGCAAGGATGTAATCATATTAACAATTTGATTGTCAATAACTTGACTAAGTTTTAAGCCTTGTTTTTGTAATTTTTTATTAATTTTAAGAATGAAAACAGAACAAAAATTAGGCTTTGCAGATTTTATGGTTGAAAAGCGTAAAATAAAGCAAGAGTTTTTCAATCAAGTTAATCTTATGGTTGATTGGCGATTAGTTTCTAATATTATCAATAAACATTATCAGAAAGGTAATAGTGCAACTGGACGACCTTCTTATGATGGATTGATTTTGTTTAAAATGTCTTTGCTTCAAACTTGGTATGGATTAAGTGATTATGAGGTTGAAGATCGAGTAAACGACAGTATTTCATTTAGTAGATTTGTAGGAATAAGTCTTGATGATGTAGTTCCAGACCATAGTGTTTTAAGTCGATTCAGAACTGAAATGACGAAAAAAGGAGCTTACGAAAAGCTTTTCAAAGCTATAAATAAACAACTTGAAAAACATAAAATAATCGTTAAAAAAGGAGCTATTGTAGATGCAAGCATAATTGATTCCCCTCTAAAACCAAAAGGACAAACGACTTTCCAAATTGAAAATGATCGTTCGGAAGAAGAACGAAGTGATGAGGATAAAAACAATGAGAACAGTCATCATATAGAGGTTACAAAAATTCAAAAAGGAGCTGATCCTGAAGGACGTTGGATTAAAAAATCAGGGAAAACTAGATTTGGCTACAAAAAGCATGTCGTTACAGATGAAGAAGGTTTAATTTTAGGTGTTCTTACGACTCCAGCAAATGTGAATGAAATTAGCAATTTGGAAGATGTGCTAAACACAGCTGATTTACCTGAAGGAATATATCTCAATGCAGATAAAGGATATGCTTCAGAAAAAAACGAACAAATTCTAAAAGCTAAAAAAATTAAAAGTCGAATCCTTCATAGGGCAAGAAAAGGAAAACCATTAACTGAAAGACAAAAATTACGAAACAAATTAATTGGAAAAACTAGATTCAAAGTCGAAAGAACTTTTGGAAGTATAAAACGGTGGTTTAACTCAACTCATGCTCGCTACAAAGGAATAGCTAAAACGCATACTCAAAATTTAATAGAAGCGATAGCCCATAATTTATATCGAGCTCCTGGGATAGTTGCGTCAAATTCAATAAAAATGACAAAATAATGAAAGAAATGGGTAGAAAAAGGACTGAAAAAGCGAAAAATTTGAAAAAAATGAAAATTTAAACTCAAATTTCACTAAAATCAACTCAAAAAAGAGGGTGAATTAAAATGTTGTTGTTTTGCAACGGTCTT
>CANJKA010000224.1 GCA_947474675.1 Flavobacteriales bacterium | reverse complement strand
TTCTAACTTCTAAAAAATCAATTTCAGCTTGTTGTGTATTTCTCCAAAAAAAGGTGTCCTTGTATTGATTTTCGTAAATCAACTTCTTCTTCCTTTCACTCACCACAAAATTTTCCCACAAAGCTCCGACATCATCTCTCAACTCAATGGGTTTAAAATTTTGAACAATTCTATTTCTCAAACCATTGTCCCAAAAATAAACTTTTCGTCCTTTTTTTAATTCATTATCTTGATTCCTACTAAATGTATGTAAACTAAACACAATAAAATTCTTTTCTAAAATATCAATGTATTTTTCAACTGTCAATCGATTAATTCCTAAATCATTTGCTAAAGAAATGAAGCTAATTTCTGATCCAATTCTAAAAGCTAACATTTTTACTAATTTCTGTAATGTCGCCGATTTTTTCACTCCTTCTAAATTCAAAATATCTTTGTATAAAAAGGCGTCTGTTAAATCATTTAAAACTTTCTCCTCTTTCCCAGGATTATTGACAACTTCTGGGTAATACCCAAAAACCAGACGATGAGGCACCATTCTTGTTTCTTCGACAAAATTGGTATGCGCAATCATTTCATTATACGTTAATGGAAAAAGTTGAATCTCTTCCTTTCTTCCAACCATCGACTCTTTCGTTTTATCTGCTAATTCAAACGCACTACTTCCAGAAGCAATTACTTGAATCTCCGGAAAACTATCTACCATTCTTTTAATTAACAATCCAATATTGTGAATCATTTGAGCTTCGTCAATTACCAATATCTTTTTTTCTCCAACCAAAGCACGCAATCGATCAGTCGTAATATTTTCTAATAAAATTTGAGTATCTGTTTCATCTCCATTCATCCAAATAAAAGGAAAAGATTTAATAGCAGCCTTAATCAAACAAGTTTTACCAACTTGCCTAGCCCCAAAAACCAGAATAGACTTCCCTTTAAATAAATAGCTATTTATTTCTTCTAACTTAATTCTAGATACCATTTTTAAATATTTTAAATCAAATATAGAAAAAAAAACATAATAAAACGATATTTAAATTTCAAAAAAATATAATAATATAATATTTTAAAACGTAAAAAGTACAATATTATGATATTTAAATCTGTAAAAAATATAATAATATTATATTTAAATCTCTAAAAAATATAATAATATCATATTTAAATTTCTGAAAAGACAAGTAAACAATAGACAAAAATCAAGAGCCATTTGAAAAACAAGAATCTTAAAAACTATAGATAATTCAATAAAATCACTTTCCTTCAATCCATTTTACAATAGTAGAATCGTTCGGTTGAACTGTTGGAGACACAACTCTAACGAGAGATCCATCTTCATTTAAAAGGTATTTTTGAAAATTCCATTTAACTTTACTATCCTCAAAATTATTTTTCTTTTTATCAGTCAGGAATTTATAAATTTCACACATTCCTCCACCTTTAACTTTCACTTTATCCATCATTGGAAACGTAACTCCATAATTCTTTTTACAAAACTCACCAATTTCTGCATTTGTTCCTGGTTCTTGTTTTGCAAAATCATTTGAAGGAAAACCAATAATTATAAAGTTTTGATCCTTGTACTTTTCATATAGCGCTTCTAACTTTTCATACTGAGGAGTCAAACCGCACTTTGAGGCAGTATTTACAATCATTATTTTCTTTCCTTTTAAAGAAGAAAAATTAAAATCAGTTCCTTCGAGTGTTTTAACAGAATAGGAATGAATAGATGGTTGAATTTTGTCTGATGACACAAAAGAAAATGTAATTGCCAACAATAGAGATACTACTATTTTTTTCATATTTTAAAAATAAAACGTTTTAAATAAATTTATAAAGCTTAACAAATATAAACTATTAATCAACTTTAGACTCAATGTTTAAAAATTAGATCATTTTTCGGAACATTTTTTGAAGTTTTACGAATACATAAAATAATGATGAAAATATTTCTTTTTATAACATCCTTTTTATTTGCTCTTACGAGCTTATCGCAAATTGACTTCAAAGGAGTTTGGCAGGGAATTATTATCAATGACGGTCAAAAAACAGAACAGGGAAATATCATTTTTGCAGATTTCATCATAACTAGTAACCTCGTGGAAGGGAAAACTCGTGAAGAAACATTTAAATCAGATGTTTATGCAGTAAAAAGAATAAAAGGTGAAATCGTCAATAATCAATTAAAATTTAAACAATTAAGTTACGAAAAAAAGAAAACGAATAGCTCGACAACATGGTGCCTATTTGAAACTATTTTAACCTATAATGATAGCACAGGGTATTTAGAAGGTCGATTTATCAGCAAAGAATGTAGACGGTTTTCAGGTAAAATCATTTTTTATCGTTCAACCGCCAAATTCTCACCGAATGAAGTCCCCGTTTTAGGTCAAGATTGGATCACTACTTTTAAAAATGATTTGAAATTAGGACTAAACGCTCCTGAAATCAGAATTAAAGAAAGAAGTGAATTTGTTTTTGAGCCAATCTATTTTGAAGTTGATCAAGCAATCATAAAACCTCAATATGAAGCATATTTACTAAAAATGATTCGTATTGTAAATGGGCATTCTGATTTAAGAGTTCAAATTACTGGACATACTGATTCCGATGGATCAGATATTTACAATGAAGATTTATCAAAAAGAAGATCGCAAGCAATTATAGACTTCTTTGTTAAAAATGGCATATCGGTTGATAAATTAAATATTGAATTTAAAGGTGAGAAAAATCCAATCGATACCAACAAAACACTTGAAGGAAAAAAACACAATAGACGAGTTGATTTTAGTTTTATGTACAAATAAAATAGAAAGAAAAAAAAATACTACTTTTAAAGAATGAAACAATCATTTAAAATCCAACTATCATTTCTTTTATTTCTAACTGCATTTACTTCGACGTTTTGTTTTAGTCAAAATGCTACGTTAATAATAACAGTCAGTACGATCGATCATTACAACCAAGATTACGCCAAAAACAATGGCTCATTAAACTTGGCCTCAGCCAACATAAACATACTCGTTTTATCAAATTTTGACACGATTTATTATGATTCAAATTATTTAAAAAATAATGAAATTATTCTTGACAGTTTACAATTAGGAGAATACAAAATCATCTTATCCAACAAAACAAAAGATCAAGAATTTTACTCGCTAAAAAAAGTCAATTTATTTCCTGATAAAACTGTTCGTGTAGATTTTGACATCTCAAACTATGTTTATTTAACAGATTTAAGTACAATTACAAAAGCGGAATTAATAAACGAAGAATTAATTGCAGATGCTCCTGATGGTATTGAAGAAGAAGAAAATCCATTAACAGAATTACTAAAAACAATTGAAGAAGAGTCCGAAGAAGAAGATTATGAATATGATGAAGGCGAGTATGAGTTCGACTCTGACACTTCTTTATATACTGAAGGCTTAGATGACTTAACTGAAATTCAGTTTAAAGAATCATACATTAAAGGAAACTGGTTGGGAGAAAACACGCCTATTCAAACATTTTATTCTTTGTCTTTCACTGGGTCAAGTTGGTTCAAAGTAAATAAACATCTGGGAATTTTATTTGGTTCTGGATTGGGATATAGTCAATATAACCTTAATAAAAACTATCCTCAAATCACTTCAAGTGAATATAAAAAAGTAAATGAAAAATATCAATATGTGGACTTAAATTTAGATCTAAAATTTAGATTCACAATTGGCAATCAAATGATCAATGAATTTGGAATGCCTAAATTTAGAATTGACATAGGCACGCTTTACAATTTTCCAATTTCATTTAAAGATGTGGCCAAATTTGAGAACCATAAACGAACAACCATAGGTTCTATTCATCAATTTACGGATTTAAGGACTTATATTAATATTGGATACGATCCTTATTCATTTTTTATTGAATATCGAGTGTTTGATTTTTTAAATGGAAATAACATTGAAATTCCAAGATTTAATGCTGGCCTAAAACTAACTATAAATGAATAAATGAATATTTTTACTTCAATAAAAAAATAGAAAATGAAAAAAAGTGCATTTAACAAAGTAGACTGTGAAGATTTCATAACTAGAATCGAACAATTAACACCAGAAACCAAAGCTCTTTGGGGTAAAATGAATGTCAGTAAAATGCTTGCTCATTGTAATGTTACGTATGAATTTTTGTACGATGACATTCACCCAAAACCAAATCCAATCATGAAGTTAATTCTAAAACTTTTTGTAAAGAAATTAGTTGTAAGTGACAAAGCATACAGGCCAAATAACCCTACTGCTCCTCAATTTATCATTACCGATGAAAAAGAATTTGAGAATGAAAAAACTCGTTTAATAAACTACATCAGAAAAACACAAGAACTTGGTGAAACCTATTTTAATGGGAAAGAATCGCATTCATTTGGTGTTTTAAATACAACTGAATGGAACAATATGTTTATTAAACATTTGGATCATCATTTTAAGCAATTTGGTGTATAAAACTAAACTGACTCATTAAACCATGATACAACTAAACAACGTCACAAAAACCTACGGAAAAACAACTGTAATTGAAAACCTTTCATTAACAATTGAGACTGGTCAGGTTTATGCTTTATTGGGTAA
>CANJKA010000223.1 GCA_947474675.1 Flavobacteriales bacterium | reverse complement strand
CGTTTCATCATTGCTGCCCCACCTAAACCATCTTGATAAATTAAATGGTAAATGGTTCTTTTATCTCCTTTTTTCCAAACATCAGCATGTACAATTCCTTTTCCTACAAATTTCTTATCTGTAACTTTGGTAATCATCATTTTACCCGATGCAAAGAAGATAATGATATCATCAATTTCTGAACAATCATTTACAGCTTCTGTTTTCTTTAAGCCGTAACCTATAAATCCTTCTTCGTAATCAACATATAATTTACGATTGGCTATAATAACTTTTGAAGCTGTGATAGTATCGAATTGTTTTATTTCTGTTTTACGATCTCTTCCTTCTCCAAATCGTTTTTTAAGATCTTTGAAATAATCGATCACATATTCAATCAGATTTGCTAGTTTTTCTTTTACTGTTAGCATTTCTTCTTCAATTTTCAACAAAGCTTCATCTGCTTTACTTCCATCAAAACGAGTTATACGTATCATTTGAATTTGCGTCAATTTCAACAAGTCTTCGTCTGTTATTTCACGAATTAATTGTTTATGAAATGGTTCAAATCTTTTGTGTAAGTATACGTATAATGTCTCTTTGTCTTGATAGTGCTTGAAGTCAATATACATTTCTTCATTAATGAAGATTTTTTCTAAAGTAGAAAAATGCCATTGCCTTTCTAATTCATCTAAACGAATTTCAAGCTCCATTTTTAGCAATTGAACAGTGTTGTTCGTGCTAAATTTCAGAATTTCACTTACGCCTAAAAAGCGAGGCGTATCTCTATCAATAATTGATGAATTGGGAGAAATACTAACTTCACAATCTGTAAATGCGTATAGTGCATCTAATGTTCTATCAGGAGAAGTTCCAGGTGTTAAATGAATAATTATTTCGGCATTTGCAGACGTATTATCCTCAATTTTTTTAACTTTTATTTTCCCTTTTTCATTCGCTTTAATGATTGATTCAATTAAAGATCCTGTTGTTGTTCCAAATGGAATTTCGTGTATAATTAATGTTTTATTGTCAACAATTTTTATTCTTGCTCTAACTCTAACTTTTCCTCCTCGAAGTCCATCGTTATAATTAGAAAAATCTCCCATTCCTCCATTTAAGAAGTCAGGATAAATTTCTACTTTTTTACCTCTTAAGTGATTGATAGATTGTTCAATTAACTCATTAAAATTGTGAGGTAAAAATTTACAAGCCATACCAACAGCAATTCCTTCCGCTCCTTGTGCTAATAAAAGTGGGAATTTGATTGGTAAATGTTCTGGTTCTTTGTTTCGACCATCATAACTTGTTAACCAATTTGTTGTTTTAGGATTGAAAACTACATGTGCAGCAAATTTTGAAATTCTAGCTTCAATATAACGTGCAGCTGCAGCTCCATCTCCAGTTAACGTATTTCCCCAGTTTCCTTGACAATCAATTAATATTTCTTTTTGTCCTAATTGAACCAATGCATCTCCAATTGAAGCGTCACCGTGAGGATGGTACTTCATCGTATTTCCAATAATGTTCGCTACTTTGTTGTAACGACCATCATCTAATTCTTTCATTGAATGAAGAATTCTACGTTGAACAGGTTTTAAGCCATCCCATAATGAAGGTACAGCTCTTTCTAAAATTACATAAGAAGCGTAATCTAAAAACCAGCTTTCATATAATCCACTGACAGGAACTATTTTGTCATCAATTGATTTACCTTCAAATGGATTGATAGGCTCTTCTGGATTTCCAGTGTTTTCTTCCAATTCGTCTTCTGCCATCTTATGAAGCTATTTCAGTATTATCAATTTCGTCATTTTTATCTTCTGCAGCAATTTCATCATTTGTTTGTGCCAAGTCTTTTTCAACTCGTAAGTTTTCAATGATAAAGTTTTGTCTTTCTGGTGTATTTTTACCCATATAGTAAGATAAAATTGAATCTATCGAACGGTCTTTGGATAATAGTACAGGCTCTAATCGAATATCAGCTCCAATGAAATGCTTGAATTCGTCCGGAGAAATCTCCCCTAAACCTTTAAATCGAGTTATTTCAGGATTTTTCCCTAATTCTTCTAAAGCACTTTTTCTCTCTTCTTCAGAATAACAGTAGATTGTTTTCTTTTTATTTCGAACTCTAAAAAGTGGAGTTTGTAATACGTAAACATGATTTCTTTTCACCATGTCTGGAAAAAACTGAAGAAAGAATGTTAACAATAACATTCGAATATGCATTCCATCGACATCGGCATCAGTTGCAATTACAATATTGTTGTAACGCAAATTATCCATATCATCTTCAATATCTAATGCTGCTTGAACCAAGTTGAATTCTTCATTTTCGTACACGACTTTTTTAGTCATTCCGAAACAGTTCAATGGCTTACCTCTTAATGAGAAAACAGCTTGTGTATTTACATCTCTTGATTTTGTAATCGATCCACTGGCAGAATCTCCCTCTGTAATAAATAAGGTCGTTTCTTCTCTTCGTGGGTCTTTTAAATCAGTCAAATGAATTCGACAATCTCTGAGTTTTTTATTATGAAGATTTGATTTCTTAGCTCTATCTCTTGCAATTTTACGAATGCCAGAAAGTTCTTTTCTTTCACGTTCAGATTGCTTGATTTTACGTTCAATCATCTCTGCAGCTTCTGGATTTCTATGTAGGTAATTATCCAATGATTCTTTTAAGAAATCATTAATAAATGCTCTCATTGATTTTCCATCAGGCTCTATTTCTTGTGATCCTAATTTTGTTTTTGTTTGTGATTCAAATACTGGTTCAACCACTTTTACAGCAATTGCTGCTACAATAGATTGACGTATATCTGATGCTTCATAATTTTTATTGTAAAAATCACGAATTACTTTTGCAATTGATTCACGGAAAGCACTTTGATGTGTCCCACCTTGTGTAGTGTGTTGACCATTAACAAATGAATAATAATCTTCACCATAGGTTCTACCATGCGTAAAAGCAACTTCAATATCTTCGCCTTCTAAATGTATTATAGGGTAGAGTGGGTCTCCGTCCATGTTGTTTTCCAACAAGTCTTTTAACCCATCTTTTGATTGAAATTTTTCGCCATTGAAATACATTGATAAACCTCTGTTTAGGTAGCAATAATTCCACATCATTTTAGCTAAATACGCTGTTTTAAATGCATATTTTTTAAAAATTGTTTCGTCAGCAATAAATTCAACAAAAGTTCCATTTGTTTCTTCTGTTTTAACTACAGCTGTTTCATCAACTAATTCACCTCTTTCGAAAGAAGCTCCTTTTTTCTCTCCTTCTCGAACAGAATAAACTTTAAAGCTGGAAGATAGTGCATTTACAGCTTTTGTCCCAACTCCATTTAATCCAACAGATTTCTTAAATGCTTTCGAGTCGTATTTACCACCGGTATTCATTTTCGAAACTACGTCAACAACTTTTCCTAAAGGAATTCCTCGGCCGTAATCTCTAACTGTTACTATTCCGTCTTTTACTTTGATGTCAACTCGCTTACCATTTCCCATAACGAATTCATCGATACAGTTATCGACAACTTCTTTTACTAAAATGTAAATTCCATCGTCTGCAGCAGCCCCATCTCCCAATTTACCGATATACATACCGGGACGAAGTCGGATGTGCTCCTTCCAATCCAGCGATCGTATATTGTCTTCTGTATATTGATTTTCTGACATTTATTAAATTTTATGTTCGATAACTTACAAATATAATCTTTGTATCCTCAGGTTTAACGTGTTCTCAATGTGAGTTTTGAACGTTTGATTGTTGGATAATGTGCTGTTTATATTTTGTAACGTCAATTTTTGATGTAAAATTAATCAAAAAAATGATTAAATAGTCGTCTTTTTGTTTTTTTTAAAGAAAAAAATGAACTTTTTAAATTGAATAGATGGCTATTTTTCTATTCAAATGTTGAATTTTGTTAATGAATAGAGACAAAATATGACTGTTTTTTTAATTAGGATTAACATTTTTTGATGTTAAATATCATAAACATTTCCATCTTCAACGACTTCAACATTTTTGAAAATGGCTTCTGCTTCTATTTGATGTTCAATGCTGTTTTCAAATCGTGCACTTAAGTGTCCTAAAATCAATTTTTTAACAGATGATTTTAAAGCAATTGTTGCCGCTTCTTTTGCTGTTGAATGAAATGTTGCTTTTGCTCTAGATTGAAACGGCTCGGTAAAAGTTGATTCGTGGTACAATAAATCAACTCCTTGAATAAAAGGAATTACTTTTTCGTAATATGCTGTATCTGAACAATAAGCATACGATTTAGCAGCGGGTGGTTTTACAGTGTAATCTTCAAAATAATGAGTGATTCCATTTTCATCGATAACATCTTCTCCTTTTTTAAACTTTGGAATAAATGTTCGTGATAATCCTTCAGCATTAAAAACTTCAGCCAAAAGAGTGTATTCTTTCACTTTTTCTCGGATTAAAAAACCATTTGTTTTGACTCGATGCTTTAAAGGAAAGGTATGTATTTCTAAGATCTTATCTTCAAAAAGGAGGGAAGCTGTTTTTCCATCTAATGCTGTGAAAGTGAGTCCAAATCCTAATTTCGATCCTTCAATTTCAAGTTGACTTCTGATTATTTGTTCTAAACCTTCCGGACCATATATATTTATTCCTTGATCTCT
>CANJKA010000222.1 GCA_947474675.1 Flavobacteriales bacterium | reverse complement strand
TTAAGAAATCTGGTTCTTCAATTATTTTAATTCCTGTTGTTTGATCTTTTGTTTTTAGAATTTCTTCAAAAGTTTCAATCACGTATTCAATATGACTTTGAGTATAAACTCTTCTAGGTATAGCAAGTCGTACTAGTTCCATCGGTGCTGGTATTAATTCGTGATTTTCATCGTATTTCCCAAACATTACTGAACCGATTTCAACCGTTCTAACACCTCCTTTTAGATATAATTCACAAACCAATGCTTGTCCAGGATATTGATTAACAGGTATGTGAGAATATAATTTTTTCGCATCAATATAGACTGCATGTCCTCCAATTGGTAACATAACTGGCACTCCCATTTCATGTAATTTATTACCTAAATAGGCCGTACTTTTAATTCTGTAATTTAGATAAGCAGGAGAAAACACTTCTTTTAAACCAATTGCTAATGCTTCCATATCTCTTCCTGAAAGTCCACCATACGTTGAAAATCCTTCAGTTATAATAAGTAAATTTGTACAAGCTTTGGCTATATCTGCGTTATTTAAAGTTAGAAAACCGCCCATATTTACCAAAGCATCTTTTTTAGAACTCATGGCAGATCCATCTGTATAAGAGAACATTTCTTGTGCTATTTCTTCATACGTTTTATTCTCAAAACCTTCTTCTCTTTCTTTAATAAAGTAGGAGTTTTCAGCCACTCTACAACAATCCAATAACAATAAGACACCATGCTTTTTACAAATAGAACTAACTTCTCTCGTGTTTTTCATACTTACCGGCTGTCCACCACCACTATTATTAGTTACAGTGATAATTACAGCTCCAATGTTTTCCGCTTTTTTCTCAATAATTAAATCTTCTAAAAGATCTATATTAAGGTTTCCTTTAAAAGGATGAATTAAAGATGGATCGTTAGATTCTGGGATAGCAATATCAATTGCTTCAGCACCTGAAAATTCTATGTTTGCTCTAGTTGTATCAAAATGAGTATTGCTAATAAACGTTTTCCCTTTTCCTCCTAAATAACCATAAATGATTCTTTCAGCTGCACGTCCTTGATGGGTTGGTAATACAAAATTATGACCTGTCAAATGTTTTACAGCTGCTTCCATTCTCAACCAAGATCGAGATCCAGCGTATGATTCATCCCCTTCCATTATCCCAGCCCATTGACTTGAACTCATTGCTGATGTACCACTATCAGTTAAAAAATCAATAATTACATGATCTGATTTAAGTAAGAACGGATTGTAATTTGCATTTTCCAAATGGACCACACGTTCTTCTTCCGTACTCATAATAATTGGTTCAATCATTTTAATTTTAAAAGGCTCTATAATCGTTTTATGTTTCATAATATTTCGTTTTATTAATTGTAAATTTCTTTGTAAAAATTATTTTAATATTTCTTCTTTATTCTATTTATTGAATCGTTTCACTTGAATTCGTCAATTTATTTTCATTTCCTTTTAAATTCAAAAAAGAATGTTTCGCCATGATTGCAGCACCCAATGAAACCACATGTTGAGGCTCATCCAATACTATTATTTCTTGGTTAAATTTCTCTGAAAGTAAAGGTTGTAAATAAGGATGATTCGCAATTACACCACCAATGAAAATGGTTGGTACATCAGGAATCAACTTCATTTTTGCTACTTTATTGGCAATTGAAAGGTAAATTCCTCTTGAAATATCTTCAATTGATTTCCCATCAAAAATCCATTTCATGATCTCTGTTTTAGCGAATACTGTACAGAAACTATTTAACTCTTGATCATAAGTAGATCTTGCTGCCAAATGACTCATTTCAGAAACTTTAATTTCTGCTCTTTCAGCAATTTCTGATAAAAAAGAACCTGTTCCAGCTGCACATTTATCGTTCATGTAGAAATTAGAAACGGCATTGTTGTCATCGCAATGAATTATTTTAATGTCTTCACCTCCAATGTCAATAATGTTTTTAGCTCCTTTAATGTCTCTTGAAACTCCAGCTGCACCACAAATTATTTCAGTTTTAATAATGTCGGATTCGATGAAATGTTTTCTTCCGTAACCTGTAGCACAACTGTATTTAATGTCGAAATCGCTGTGAATAGCTTGCATAATTTGTTTGTGCAACAATCGATCTTTGTTCAAGGTGTGCAGTAGATATTGGAAAACCGTATTTTCTTTGTCATCAATAACGGTGAATTTGATGTAAGCTGAACCTAAATCAACTCCTAAAAAGCAAGGGCCTCCTTGGTAAACTGTTGAATTCTTTTTATCCTTTACCAATCCTTTTTTGATGATGTTTCTACTAATCGATCCAGCAGCACCAGGAATTCTGTAAGAAATATTTTTATTCGTCATGGCTTTCACCATGTTTGTAAAAGCAAGATTTAAAGATGTTCGGATGTAATGTTTTTTACCGTATTCAACAATTTTCCCATTGAAATAATCAATTTCTGTTTGTCGATTATTGATAACATCACCTGCTAAAGAAGGGAAATGATTTCCTCCTAATTTTAAATAACGCATGCAACTTCTCACGAAATCATCGGGAAATCTAATTTTTTCAGCTTCAGCAACAATGATTCCTTCTTGTATAATTTGTTCGATTAATTCAACTGTATCAGCATCTGCCATTGCTTCCGCCATAGTTAAACGTCCAACACCACAAAGTGGACTCAAAGAAGCATTCAGAATTGTTTTTTCCCACGTTCTTTTTAAAATTTCAAATGAATTAACTGCTTTTGTTAGAAGATCAGCACTGCTTAATAAGAATGCAAATATTTCTGCTTGCTTACTTCTGTTGTCATCAATTGATCCAATATAATTGGGAGGAGTGAAAAATGTCACATTTACAACGTTTGGAGCACTTAAATTTCCAGCGTAATTAACAACCATTCTCAAGACTCTATCTGAACCGAAAACAGGAATCAGTAATTCCTCGACATCAATTCCATTTTGAGCTGAAATGATGGTTAGTTTTTCAGAATCTAATTTCATTGCCTCTTGCGAAGCGGCTTTTATTTGATATGATTTCAAAGAAAAAACCAAATAATCAATATCAATTTTGGCATCAGCAATATCACTTAACGATTCATAAATGTGTTCAAATCGAGTAGTGGATTGAATTTTACCTTCTAATCTAATTCCTTCACTTTTAATCTGATTCAGTTTTATCTTATTTCTGACACATAGAATTACTTCACAACCTGCTTCTTTTAATTTCACAGCCATGATCATCCCAACTGGACCAACTCCAACAATAACAACTTTTACTGGTTTAGTTTTTTCCATATCAATTTAAGATTTTAGAATCCTGAATTTGTTCAATAAAAGTTTCAACTTTCGTGATGCTTTGACCTTCACTGAAGAAACGAAGATCACATAAATCACCTTCAATAATTAAAGCTGGAATTCCTGTTTGCTCTTTTAATCGTTGTGGCATTCCAAATTTGGCATTCGAATTATTAAAGCAAGTTTTAGAATCATGATAAACGATTCCGTCTATTTTAAATTCTTTGAACCATTCTGTCAGCATCTTCATTTTTGCTTTTTCACTGCGATTGATGAAAATTTCAGTATAAGCTCGAGCGGTTGAATTCCAAGGATCTTCTTCGTCGAACTTGTCAAACACCCAACTACTGCAATATGTAGAAGCAACAACGGCTGAGTTATTAGAAGTAAATAAATCGCTCATCATTCTCAATTTTCCCCAAATAGGCATTCCTTCCCAGAAAATTCTAGTTTTCGCTTGAGGTAAAAATCCGACATTGTTTTTAACGTTTTCTTCTAATTCTGCTAATAGGGTAGTGTAGTAATCTTTCGCAATTTGTGTTCCTCTCAAAACAACGATTGGTCCCATGTGAATTGTTCCATCAAAGAAACTTAAAGGGGCATTGTCAGCCATAGAAGTTTTCAATACTTTCTGCCACAATAAAGTTGCTTCTTTGCTCAATTTAATCACTTCTTTGAATTTGTCTAAATCAAATTTTTGACCACTAACTTCTTCGCAAGTAGGAATCATTTTTTTGAATTGCTTTACGACTAAATCCACTTCGTCTTGTGACACTTCATCTAAGTGACGAGGAGGTTGGATACCGACTATAGGACAATTAAATTCATCCGCATAAAAGGTAAACCAATCTTCCACTTCTCTACATTGATTGGTGTTGTAGGCAATAATATCTGGTTTTGGAATCCCCTTCATGTTGTAATGCGTTTGAAGAGGAGATTTATTTTTTAAATAAGAACCAATATCAGCAGTTGTATACGAACAAACATGACCAGAATAGCCACATTTTATCGCTTCAGGAATGAAATCCATTGCAGCTCTTGTAGCACCCAATAAGGCACCGTGATTCTCTGGAAAATATACTTCGAAACCAAAAGAACGTAAAAGTTCCGCTGGACCAACACTCGTACACCAAGCAATTTTTTTCTTGCCTGATTCAAGTGAAAGGAAGTAATTCCCCATTATTTTTTTCATCAAATCGGTTGTATTTATTTTGTACATTTTTTTGATGTTTTAGTAGATTCTAACTCTATAACATAAACTTCTTCATCAACAGGAACATTGTCACCGTATAGATTAAGTAAATGAGCTTTGTATTTTTCAACCACGTTTTTAGGAGCCATTTTCATGGAAGGTGTCAAGGTTTTATCATCAAGAGATAATTCATCCATGATAATTGC
>CANJKA010000221.1 GCA_947474675.1 Flavobacteriales bacterium | reverse complement strand
GCACGAATTTCATCAATATTTTCAATTGCTGAATTTTTTCCAATTTCAGGAATAGATCCAGCTCCACAACCATCTGTAAGAGAAGCACCTAATTGAATTTTCAAAGGTACAGGAGACACATCTAAAGCTTGTCTATCTGTATTGCAAACGATAAAGTCAACACCTTTAATTCCTTCTTTGAACATGTGGTTGACAGCGTTACTTCCGCCTCCACCAACACCAATAACTTTAATGATTGAAGTTGTGTCTTTTGGTAAATCAAATTCTAATGACATTTTTTTTAATTTTAGTTTCTGTTATTAATTTTCTTCTGCAAACCATGATTTTCCTTTCGACATAATAGAGTCGAAAAAAGAACCACGCTCTTTTTGTGAATGGTTTTTCACTGTTGTCGCATTAGACGCTGTAGTAGGCATGTCTATTTTACCCAAAGTTTCAAATCCTTTTAATACAAGTCCAATTCCAGTTGAGTACATAGGGCTCGTCAAGTTTTCAATATGATTATTGTTTGCCAAATGTTCTGTTGGATAACCTATTCTCGTATCCATTCCTGTTATATATTCAAATAATTGTGTTACGTGTTTCAATTGTGAACCTCCACCTGTAACAACAATTCCTCCAATCAATTTTTTCTCGTAACCTGAATTACGAATTTCATAATACACTAATTCAACGATTTCTTCCATTCTTGCTTGAATGATAGATGCTAAATTACGAATTGAAATTTCTTTCGGCTCACGTCCTCTTAATCCAGGAATACAAACAATTTCATTCTCTTGACTTTCACTCGCCAATGCAGAACCGAATTTCGTTTTCAACATTTCAGCTTGACGCTTCATGATTGTACATCCTTCTTTAATATCATCCGTAATTACATTTCCTCCAAAAGGAATAACTGCAGTGTGACGAATAATTCCTTCATGGAAAATAGCAACATCTGTTGTTCCTCCACCTATATCAACCAATACAATTCCAGCCTCTTTTTCTTCATCGGATAAAACTGCATCTGCAGAAGCGATTGGTTCTAAAATAATATCTTTAACTTCTAATCCAGCTCTTTCAACACATTTGTGAATATTGATAGAAGCACCAACATTCCCAGTAATAATATGAAAATTCGCTTCTAAACGAACACCACACATCCCGATTGGATCTCTAACACCTTGTTCATTATCAACAATATATTCTTGTGGTAAAACAGTGATAATTTCTTCACCTGGAAGCATTACCAATTTGTACATATCCTCAATTAACGCATCAATATCCTTTTGAGAAATTTCGTCATTGTTTTGATTACGTGTATGGATCCCTCTGTGTTGTAAACTTTTAATGTGTTGTCCAGCAATACCAACATTCACAACTCTGATTGTTAATTCACCTTCCACTCTTTGCTGCGCTTCTTTCACTGCAGCTTGTATAGACTGAACAGTTTGTTCAATATTTGACACCATACCACGTCTTACCCCTAAAGACTCACTCGTCCCCATAGATAAAATCTCAATTTTGCCGTGTTCGTTTTTAGTACCAACAAAACAGGCAATCTTCGTAGTTCCAATATCAAGTCCAACAATTACTTTAGCCATACTATTCTTTTTTCTTGCAAACAATTTGTTTGTCGTATTTCAAGCTGATTTCGTCATATTTATTCCACCCTTCATACGGCATCGCTTTCTTGTAAAAGATCTTTAATTTTTCAAATTTCTCAAAAACCTCTTGGTCTGTACGAGCAGTTCCGAAAACTATAATCTGGTCTCCAACCTGCGGTACGAGTACGTAATCGCCATTGGACTTACAATGAATTTGACCTATCTGGGCTTGCAATAACTCATCGCTACAAACATAATGAGAAATACGGTACAAATCATCTAATTTTCGATTAGTTTTCAAGGTTACATTGTTAATAATTATTGGTACAGATTCAGAAGAAACTCGGTCAGGAATATCACCCGTAACTACCACTACTCTAGCAGTATACAAACTGGAAGGAACCATTGTAAAACCAAGATCATCCAAATAAAAACTTTCTCCATACTTGTTAAAAATTCTTGCAATAGGTTTTCTAATTTCAACTTCGATTGACCAAGTTGATCCGATATTTGAGAACACTTTTGCTGATTTAATTTCACTCATCGAAAGTAGAAATTTTTCAATTTCATGAATTTTCAAACCTTTGTAATGTTGTCCATTATAAATCAAACCTCTTCTAACTAATCGCGTATATAACTCATCCTCAGTTAAAAATGCGTTTTCCCCGTTAACTTTAATAACAATAATAGGTTTCGAAATCACAGATTCTTCCTGCGCTTCTTTTACCATACTCATTAAAATGAATACTGTCAATGCAAACACTGACCATAATGTTATTTTTAACCATTTTTTCATCTTGCTAAATAGGCTGTTTCTAATGGTTTAACTATCTTATCAATGTCTCCTGCACCAATTGTTAGAACAATGCAATTTTTTAATTCTTTTAAATAATTTAGAGCATCATTATGATCTAATAATTGTTTTTTAACGCTTGTAATTTCAGTTAATAGCGAATCACTTGTTACTCCAGGAATCGGTTCTTCTCTTGCTGGATATATAGGTAATAAAACAACTTCATCCAATTTTGATAATTCATTCACAAAACCATCGAAAAAATCCCTTGTTCTCGAAAATAAATGGGGTTGAAAAGCTCCAACTATGTGTTTGTCAGGATACATCATTTTAACAGAGGAAACTAATGCATTTATTTCAGTAGGATGATGTGCATAATCATCTATATAGACTACATCGTTATTTCTAACATGATACTCAAAACGTCTTTTAACTCCTTTAAATGTTTTTAACCCAAAACGAATAGATTCTTCTGATAATCCTAAAAATTGACATAAGGCAATACATGCTAAACCATTTTCAGCATTATGAATACCAGGTAAACCAAAATCAATATTTAATAATTCCCCGTTGGGAGATTTAACGTCAAAAAGGAATTTACCCTCTAAAAAACGAAGATTAAAACCAGAATAATCAGCTTCTTCATCGTTCACAGCGTAAGTTAAAACATTTGATTTAGATGTTAAATTTAAACCATTTCTCAACACTAAAACACCTTCGGAGTGAATTAAATTAGCATATTCTTGAAATCCTTCAACTAAAACTGAAGCATCCCCGTAAATATCTAAATGATCGGCATCAGTAGACGTAATAATGGAAGCAAAAGGTGATAATTGTAAAAAGGAACGATCAAATTCATCCGCTTCAATAACAGTGTAATCAGAAGAGGAAGATGTTAATAAATTTGAATTAAAATTACTTGATATACCTCCTAAAAAAGCATTACATTTAACTTCTGATTCATTTAAAATATGAGCTAATAAAGTACTCGTAGTAGTTTTACCATGTGTCCCAGCAACACCAAGACCTTTTGAATGGTGTGTCAATAATCCTAAAACTTGAGATCGTTTTAAAATACTAAAATTGTTATTTTGAAAATAATTTAACTCTCCATGATTCTTAGGAATAGCAGGTGTATATATAATTAACGTTGTTTCAATCTCTTTAAATTGAACCGGAATATCAGATCCTAAATCAGTGTAATGAATTGAAATACCTTCTTCCTTCAAAGCTAATGTTAAGGGTGTTTCTGTCTTATCATATCCGGAAACTTCCCATCCCAACGAATAAAAATAACGCGCCAAAGCAGACATCCCGATTCCTCCGACACCTGCGAAGTACGCTCGTTTGAAATTTGTGAGTTGTATGTTTTTTAAATCCATTTTAATCGTTTATTATTTTTTTGAACCATATAAGGTATATAAGGTCATATAAGTTTTTATCAGCTTCCCCCTTTGGAGGGGGATTGAGGGGGAGGGTAATTGTGAAATCCAAAATTAACCATTTGCAATCTTAATCTACAAATATCCTCCCCCCTGCCCCCCTCCGAAGGGGGAGAAAATAATTCAAATAATTTTCTCTATTTCATCTACTATTGAAGAAGTTGCTTTTGGTTTACCCAATTTTGAGATTTCTTCTATTAATTTATTTTGTTGTTCTTCGTTATTTAAAATTTCAATCGTTGTTGAAATCAATGTTTCTACTGAATCTATATCCTTCACTAAAACGGCTGCGCCTTTTGAAACTAAAGCCATCGCATTTTTTGTTTGATGATCTTCAGATACATTTGGTGAAGGCACTAAAACAATCGGTTTTTTAATCAAACATAATTCAGATACTGAAATCGCACCTGCTCTTGAAATAATTACATCTGCCATTGCATATGCTAAATCCATGCGTGCGATAAATTGAACCATTTTGATTCCATCCATATTCACATTCAATAATTCTGTCGTTAATGAATCAACATAAAATTTTCCACATTGCCACAAAACCTGAATATCATTCTTTTGTAATTCAGCTAAATGTGTTTTCATACTTTGATTCAATGTTCTAGCCCCTAAACTTCCTCCTATTATAAGGATTGTTTTTTTATTTGAATCAAGTTCATAAAAATCAAATGCTTCTTTTCGTTTTCCTTCAATATCAATCATATCTGAACGAACAGGATTTCCAGTTAAAACAATTTTATCCGCTGGAAAAAAACGATTCAATCCTTCATACGCGGTACAAATAGTTTTTACTTTTTTAGAAAGTATTTTATTTGTTTTTCCGGGAAATGAATTTTGTTCTTGAATTAAAGTAGGAATTTTTATAAAATTGGCTGCTTGCAAAGTTGGGCCAGAAGCATAACCTCCGACACCAATAACAACTTGTGGATTGAATTTTTTAATAATTCTATATGCATCCCATAAACTTCCAAT
>CANJKA010000220.1 GCA_947474675.1 Flavobacteriales bacterium | reverse complement strand
TTACACGCAATGGAAGCTCAAGGAATTTTAACTACCGATGTGGTTAATGTAGGAAATCGCATACGTAAGTATTATTCAGTTACTGAAATAGGTAAGAAAACAGCCAACGACAAAGTGAGTGAGTATTCAGATTTCATCGATACGATGATTTTCTTGTTGGATTTGAAACCTAAACTTGGTTGAATTTGTATGTGTTAAGTGAAAAACAAGTTGATTATATTCTGAACGACATTAGACGTAATGGCATTCAGACGGAGGAACTGCAGTTTAACCTCTTGGATCATATTTGTTGTGTTATCGAAAATGAAATGTCGCCCGAGAATGACTTTGATGAATTGTATCGAAGTGTCTTGCCACGCTTTTTTAAAAAAGAGCTAAAGGAAATTCAAGAAGAAACCGATTTATTATTAACATTTAAAAATTATTATGCCATGAAAAAAGTCATGTTAAGAAGCGGAATGTTTTCCGCTGCCGCATTTACAATAGGAGCAATATTAAAAATTATGCATTGGCCAGGAGCTTCGATGATGCTCGTTCTAGCTATAACAGCTGTAAGTTTTGTATTTCTCCCAATTTTCTTTCTTGTAAAAACGAAAGAAGTGAAAGAGAAAAAAGAGAAGTTTATTTTAGGTTTTGGTGCGTTTTTCGGTGTGTTATTTTGTATTTCAACCATGTTTAAAATTATGCATTGGCCAGGAGCTCATCTTCTTTGGTTTACTGGATTAGGGGTGTTATTTTTCTTGTTTCTTCCTCTCTATCTCTTTACAGGAATCAGAAATCCAGATACTAAATTAAATACGATTTTATCTTCGATTATGATTTTAATTGCTGGAGGTTTATTGTTTACTTTGACAAACACTTCAAATTCTGACAATGAAAGAAATAGCGCAACAAGAATTTCGTATCAAGATTTAAGAGAAACTATTTCAAAAGTATCTTTGCAAAATGATCTACTTTACAATTCTTCAGAAGATTCGATTAACAGTCAAAATGAAATTTTAAAATCTAAAACTGAATTAATAATAAGTAAGATAACCAAACTTAGAAACGATCTTACCTACTATATTTCTAATGATAAAAAAATAAACGAAGAAGAGCTAGTTGGTCATATTGTGAATTCAGGAAAATCAACAATGTACTTATTCAATAATAATTTGGAACCAAAACCCTATCTAACAGAAATAAAAACATCAATTGAAGAATTAAAAACACACATTGACTCTGTTTATGGAAAAGACAAAAGTGTTTTATTGAACACTTCTAATAGAAAAAAATACGATAAAGATGAAGCTGAAAGTGTAAGTTGGGAACAAGCTTATTTTTGTTTTGTACCCATAGATTACATCTATAAAAACTTCGATCAATTGATATTAAACATTCGCATTACTGAATCAAATTGTATTAAATGATTTGAATAACAATCAAAAATAAACTATCCTAGATCCAAATAATGAAAGGATCTAGGATTCATCTCCACATTCTCTAAACTTATTTTATGCTGTTAAAGTATCGAAAATAAGCTGTTAAATTATTGATTATTTGTTTGTTTCTTTAGTTTGAATACATAATTTCTTAGGTATATATAAATAAAAGCTTGTATTTGTATCATGTATTCATCAGAACTAATCAAAGGGACTTTAAAAACGATTATTTTAAAGTTACTGTCTGACTCAGACAAAATATACGGATATGAGATTACACAAAAAGTAAAAGAGTTAACAGATTCTAAAATTGTTATTACCGAAGGTGCACTTTACCCTTTTCTTCATCAGCCGGAAGAAAAAGGTGTGATAACAACAGAAACTGTTAACATTGGTAAACTCATAAGGAAATACTATACACTCACTCAAACGGAAATGAGCGGGCTAAAGAAAAGCATTATGAATTTGCCGATTTCATTAACACAATGAATATTTTACTAGATCTCAAGCCAAGCGTAAAGTATGTTTAGTTTAAACGAACAACAAATCGCATTTATTGAAAACGATATTAGAGACAGGGGATAACTTCTCATGACTTAAATATAGATCTATTGGATCATATCTGTTGCTTAATTGAAGTCAATCTGGATGAAAACGGGAACTTCGAAACGGTATATCAGGAAACTCTTTTGCTTTTTGGAGAAAAAGGATTGAAAGTAATACAATAATAAACAAATCGATTACTCACATTTAAACAATATTATATCATGAACTCAACAAAGAAAATTAGTGGATACACATCATCATTGATGATATTATCCGGAGCATTTTTTAAATTCAAACACTGGCCTGGAGATGACGCTTTAATTCAATTGGGAGTATTTAATCTTATTCGAATAGAGATTGCTATAAAGAATACAGAGAGTGCGATTTTAAGTCAATTAAATTAAAAATAAAAAGCCCGTTCGGAACTACTCCCTTTAACAATTAGATAATAAGTTATAGTATAAAATACACTTCTTTAAAACAAAATCTTTATTATGAAAACATCACTTTTATTAATTATCATTTTACTATTTAGCCCAGTTGTTTTTTCCCAAACAAATTATTCTCCTGAAACACTTGAAAAA
The DNA here is from genome assembly GCA_947474675.1 of Flavobacteriales bacterium. Classification (GTDB taxonomy): domain Bacteria; phylum Bacteroidota; class Bacteroidia; order Flavobacteriales_D; family Crocinitomicaceae; genus CAIUKX01. The sequence goes on along the minus strand of CANJKA010000220.1, from coordinate 2,341 downwards.
ATAAAAGAAGTTGAAAATAATATTACAGGAAGGATTATACTTAATGATGAGCAACCAAGTACCATTATCGAGCGCATGGCTGAATACAATTTAAAAGGTATGAGCATAGCTGTAATAAATGATTACAAAATTGTATGGGCAAAAGGCTATGGCTGGGCTGATGAAGAGAAGAAAATACCAGTAACCACAGAAACATTATTCGAACCTGGTTCTATAAGTAAATCGCTGCATGCACTTGGAATTTTAAAATTAGCACAAGAAAAAAAGATTGATCTAAATACCGACATTAATACCTATTTAACCTCTTGGAAATTTCCTTATGATTCACTTTCAAAAGGAAAAATAATAACGCTTGCTCAGATCCTCAGTCACACTGCGGGCTTATCGGTGCATGGCTTTCCGGGTCACGATATTCATGAGCGCATTCCAACCGTTATAAATGTTTTAGATGGAAAAAAACCTGCTGTTACACCACCTGTTCGCAGTATGTTTGAACCTGGTTTAAAGTTTGAGTATTCAGGCGGAGGCACTACAATATCACAATTATTACTTATGGATGTTACTAAACAAGACTATGCTACTTGGATGTACGAGAATGTTTTAAAACCTATAGGTATGCAAAATAGTTCATTTGCTCAGCCTCCTGCAAAAGACAAACAACCTTTGTGTGCATCTGGATATAATGCAGATGGCTCTCCTGTCTCAAACAAATTTCACGTTTACCCTGAGCAGGCTGCAGCAGGCTTATGGATGACGCCAAGTGATCTTGCCAATTATGTTATTGATATGCAATTAGCATATCAAGGAAAGCCTTCTAAAGTTTTAAATTCGGAAATGGTAAAACTGCATTTGACAACCTATAAAGATGGACCAACATCTTTGGGCTCATTTATTGAAGACCACAATGGAGCTAAATATTTTGAACATGGAGCTGCCAACGATGGTTTTTTCGGAGACTTTTATGGCAGTTTAGAAGGTGGTTATGGTGTGGTTGTATTTCTAAATAAGGAAGATCAAAAAATTTTGCCAGAAGTAATAAATAGTGTTGCGAAAGCATATAACTGGAAGAACTTTTCTTACGAGCCAATAAGAAAAAAAAGTATATCAATAGATTCAAAAACTTTTAAAAAATACGAAGGAATTTATTTGTATAGCGATAGTACTTGGGAAGCAATTACTGAAAAAGATGGTGAATACTATTACTACCTATCCAAAACATACTTAAAAATGTATTTTAGTACTCCTGATCAATTTCTTACGGAATTCTTTTCTAGGGTAAAAGAATTTTCAAAAGATGACAAAGGAAATATACTTGGTTTTGCAAACGCAGTTGATAGCAAAGAAAATGATAAGGCCACAAAAATTAATAACATCGACAGCTTAAACGGCACCTCTAATTACATTAACGATATTGGTTGGTATTTGTTAGAAAACAAAAAATATGACGAGGCTATAGTTTTTTTAAAAAGAGGTTTACAATTGTACCCGAATGATTTTTATTTATTAGGAAATCTTGCACATTGTTATTTATTTAAAAACGAATACGATAAAGCTATTGAAATTTATAAAAGTAATTTAAAACGAAGTATTTCATCTTCATATTCTTGGAAAAATATGATCCAACAGGATTTTCTATTTTTTAAAACTAAAAAGTTCCCGACACTTCAGATGGATAAAGTATTTAGTGAATTAAAAATAAAAGAACTTAAATGAGACAAATAAAGAAAGAGAAAGGTAAAAAGAGAATAACAGTTGTAGAATATTGTGACTATTGGAAATTAAATGTTGATGAAAAAATTGAGTTATTGAACACATCTAACGGCTTAAAAGGATGTGGTGATGACGAAGAAACAACAACTTGGGAAAAAATTTATTTTTACCAAGTACCATTAGATTACATCTATAGAAACTTGGATCAGTTGATATTAAATATTAGAATTACTGAATCAAATTGTCTGAAATAATTTACACTACCGTCCCTAAATTAAAATAAACCTAGATCCTTTTAAATAAAAGGATCTAGGTTTCAACTCCACATTCCCTAAACTTATTTTATGAAAAATATCTAAAATAGTATTCTCATTTTGTCAGGTCAATTAAACATTTGATCTTGTCTAAAGTAAAATATTTAGAGTTGTTAAAGTATCGAAAATAAGCTATTAAATTATTGATTATTTGTTTCTTTAGTTTACATACATAATTTTCTTAGGTATATATAAATAAAAGTGTATATTTGTATCATGTATTCATCAGAACTAATCAAAGGGACTTTAAAAACGATTATTTTAAAGTTATTGTCTGACTCGGACAAAATGTATGGCTATGAAATTACTCAAAAGGT
>CANJKA010000219.1 GCA_947474675.1 Flavobacteriales bacterium | reverse complement strand
GATGTATTAATTCAAACTGGAGTTGTAACCGTTAACGATGTTATCGTTTTAGAGATGGGTTACAAAGTTTTACCTGGTGATAAAGTTCGTTACGATGGCGAAACAATCAATGCCGAAAAGAAACGATATGTTTTATTAAACAAACCAAAAGATTTCATCACAACAATGGATGATCCTTGGGGTAGAAAAACGGTTATGAGTTTAGTTTCTAAAGCATGTAGAGAAAGAGTTTATCCTGTTGGAAGATTGGATAGAGAAACTACAGGTTTACTATTGTTTACAAACGATGGTGACATGGCTAAAAAATTAACGCACCCTCGTCATAAATCATCTAAAATTTACCACGTTGAATTAAATAAACCGGTAAAATTAGAAGATGTTCAAAAATTATTGACAGGTATTGAGTTAGAAGATGGAATTACTATTTTTGATAAAGCAGATTACGTAAAAGAGAGCTCTAGAGAAATTGGTGTAGAACTACATTCTGGAAAAAATAGAATTGTTCGTAGAATGTTTGAATCTATGGGGTATGAAGTAGTAAAATTAGACCGTGTTCAGTTTGCTGGATTAACGAAAAAAGATTTACCTCGTGGACATTACCGTCATTTAACTGAGAAAGAATTATCTTTTTTAAAAATGACTTAATTTTAAATTGTAAGAAGATGAAAAGTGTATTATTTGTATTATTTATTCTTGTTTCTTTGAGTTTATTCTCTCAAAGAAAGAAAATACGTAAAGTTACAAATGATAAAGGAACACTTTTCGTATCATGGGGATTTAATCGAAGTGTTTATTCAATGAGTAATCTATACCTTTCAGGTAATGGTTATAATTTTAATTTGGAGCGTTCAAAAGCTACTGATAATCAATCTAAAATTGGGTCAGGAGATTATGCACTTAATTCGATTTCTATTCCTCAATACAATTTTAAAATAGGATATTATTATAAGAAAAAATGGTCTATTGCCTTTGCAGTAGACCATATGAAATATATTTTCGCTGATCAGAATCAAGTAATTATTAGTGGAAATGCTAGTTATATCGTTCAAGATGTTTCCTTCGGTAACGAGCAAACATTTTCGAATGGAACAATGTATAGTCAAAATGTAACAACGAATAAAAAAGAATTCCGCTATGAAAATTCGAAAGGATTAAATTATATCCATGCTGAATTAGGTCTCACTGAACGTTTATATGTTGCAGGAAAAAAAGGAAATTTTTGCATTGCATCAAATACTGGATTTGGTGCAGGAATCCTTTATTCGTATACCACATTATTATACAACAATGTTCAAGGGGTCACAGCAAAATCACTTTCTGGATATGGTTTATCGGGATATGCTGGATTACGTTTAGAGGTTTTCAAGCGAGCCTATTTTTATACTAATTTAAGTGTTGGATTTCTTCATAAAGTGAATGAAAGATCAAATGCAGCTGACCCTAATGCAATTGCTAAACAAAAATTTGGCTATAGTCAAATTGAAGCGGGCGTTGGTATTTTTCTATATAAGAGAAAGAAAAATGGATGTAGTGATTGTCCTGTTTGGTAATTTTTTTAAAATTATTCGGAAGAAACTATAAAAATGATTACATTTATAGTTTGAAATTAATTAACCATTTAAATAAATCAAATCTATGTCTTCTAAAATGCTTTCGTTCATTTTTCTATTTACCCATTTTTCATTTTTCTCCCAAAACAAAACGGAAAAAAAATACACAATTCAATCTTTTAATTTTCAAACTATTTTCACTAATAATTTTGGGAATTCAGAATTTTTTAGATCAAAGGAATTTAATAATTCAACGTATTTATTAACTACACCACTTTCAACTACTTTAATGCCAAGTACTTTTAATGTTTTCGTAAAACCTCAGTATTCAATTAATTTAGATTTAGGTTTAAAAAGTTCTAAAAAAAGTAAATCTACTTTAAGAATTGGATTAAATAACTTTTCAGAAATTATTTTAGCAAATAATTATATTAGTCAAGAAACTTTCCATTACGACACTGTATCTATAAATAATGAAACCTTTTTTTTAGATTCTATCACGACTAAACTTTCCAATGTTTATTATTCGTCACAACAAATTCGGTTAAATATGAACTATTTATTTAGAATTAATTCTGATAAAAGATGGTCTTATTTTGCTGGTTTAGGACTTTCTGTTGGAATGTCCTTTAAAGCAACGACGAATATTAATTCTATTACGTCTGTTGCAACAGCTTCTTCTTTTGGATCAGATTATTATGTATATCCTAATGTAATTAATACTTCTGAAAAAGTTGAAAATAAAACGAATTATGGTTTCATCATCAGTTCACCTATTGGAGTTGATTTTCGTATTGGAAAAATCAATAAATATTGGAGTCAAATCCATTTGTTTTATGAAATAAAACCAAGTTATAATTTCGTAACTATTGCTAGTTTTGGGTCTTTAACCAATTTGAATATTCAACAAGGCGTAGGTGTTCGTTATGTTTTGAGATAAATTTTTAGTTTAGTCGAATGTTTTGATACAATATTAGTGAATTTAACTCGTTAAAAAGTTAAATCCACTAATAATATCCACCATGAAAAATCAACATTTTTTAACATCTCCTTTTATTTTAATACATTCAATGTCAATTTTTTGTCAAGACAAAGAAACCAAAACCATTAAAATTAAAGATGTTACATTCCAATTTAATCAATGTTCTGAAAAAAATGATATAGGAACATTAGGAGATTATAAATTACTTGCTCCAAATTCAGTTATATTAAATGAATTTCAAAGTTTAGCGAATAAAACATTCGCTACTGAAGGGAATAATTTATTTATAGCAACTGTTGGACTTCAATTAAATAAAAATTTTAAGAAAGGAAATCCAATACTTAGATTAGGTTTATCGAGTAATTCGTTATCGAATTTGTCATCTTCTTATTTATATACCAATTCTGCTCGATATGACACCTTAACTTCTTCTCAAACGGGACATTCTTTCTACCAAGACACAAGTTATACTGAATATTATTCAATGCGTAATTCGTCAACCCAATTAAAATTCAATGGGTCTTTAAATTTTAGTACTAATCCTGAAAAAAGATGGTCTTTATTTGGCGGTATCGGTTTTGGAGCAGGTATTTCTGTCAATAATAAAACTACAATACGAAGAACAATAAGTCATGGAATTGATTTAGCTTCTGGTCAATCGATTTATAGTCCTTATCAATATGATGCTAATATGTCTAATGGATATTATACGGGTAGTGATCATAAAATAGAAACATTTAAAAATAAATCCAATATCTGTCTTTCTGCTTTTCTTCCTATTGGACTTGATTTTAGATTAGGAAAATTCAACCCAGTTTTAAAAAAGATTCATGTTTTTTATGAATTTAGACCCAGCTTTAATTGTACAATTATTCCAGAATTAAGATCTATTTATAAAATGAATTTCCAAAATGGAATTGGGATTCGTTATGTGTTGAAATAGGTTATTTTAAATCTTCAGGATTGATTATTAAAAGATGAATTATTTTTTATAAAATTACTCAATTGACGGAATTTATATCATTTCCGTCAATTGAATGAAGCAATTTATATAAATTCCTTCAGTTGTGTGTGTAAAATGGGATTTATGATTTATTTCTTTAAGTAATTTTTATTTATTATAATAAATAAAATGTAAAGTAAGACGATTTGTTTTTATTATAAGTAAAACTTTTAGAAATTAATTATATAATTTTACTCATAGAAAATTACATAATTATCGAATCCGATAAAACGGGAAATAAAGAATTACGATTGAAAATCACTTAATTATTCACTCACTATGAACAATCATTTTAAGAATTCAAGTATCTTTTTCATTATTTTATTTACAATCACTCTTTCAAACAATTTTTTTGGACAAAAGTGTAGCTGTGAAACAGAATTGGAATTTGTGATAAACTATTATGAATCGAATTTACCTGGATTTATTGATAATGTTTCAGATTCTAATCGGTTGGAATACGAAAATTTTAAGAAAAAATTACAAACGAATGCCCAGCATGAAAACGATAAAAATAAGTGTTTTAAACTGTTGACTTTTTATGTCGAATTTTTTAAAGACAATCATTCAAGTATACAAATGAATGTGAATCAAGTGGATGACAAGGATAAAAAATCTCTGAAAGCCTTTTATAAATCAGATGCTTTTAAAAACACTGAGACGATTCAACTAACTGAAGATAATTTGAAGCAAACTGAACTCGACAAAATTACAGGGATTTATCAAACCAGTGATTCGATGTATACGGTTGCAATTGTCCCTAACAAAAATGATTTAAGAGATTATGTAGCTGTCATCATTGAATCAAAAACACCTCTTTGGCAAAAAGGGCAGGTTAAATTTGAATTGAAGCAAAAGTCTGAAAATGTATTTGATGTGTTTATGTATATGCGAAATCACTCTTTGAGATTTATTTCAAATGTGAAATTAAACGATGGTATATTGGTAGATGATTGGTTTAAAACGAGTTTGAAAACAAGAAAAAGTTTTAATATTGAAGCACCTAAAGATTTACAGTTTAAAGAATTAGATGATTCGACAAATTACGTTTATATTCCTACGTTTTCAGGGAATTGGACAGCAAAATTGGATTCTTTTTACGTAAAATACGATTATGCACTTCGTTCAAAGGCACGATTAATTATAGATGTTCGTAATAATGGGGGTGGGAGTGATGAAAACGTTAATCCAATTCTAAAATACCTATATACAAATCCTTTTTATACAGACAAGGTAGAATTATTTGTAACAAAGGAGAATATTCGAAAAAGCATAGAATGGTATGAAGAAAATAAAAACGATACAATAAATTTTGACAAGGAATTTTTACTTGCAACATGGGAAGAAATTGAGACCATGAAAAAAGCACCATTGAATACATTTATTCCAAGAGTTGAT
>CANJKA010000218.1 GCA_947474675.1 Flavobacteriales bacterium | reverse complement strand
GGAAAAGGTTGTGTATAATTATAACTATCACTTTTATACACAATATGATTGGGATTGACGTCATATTGAATTTTAACATACTCAACGCGTACACCTATCTCTGCTTCCCATTTTGTATTTTCAATTATATAATTTTCATACAAGGCTGGAATTAATTCTTTATAAGTAGCCCAACCACCCGCTTTGGTATCTAATACAGAATTAGCACCTGGAATAAATTGCATATTTGTTGGAATATTTCTATTGCGAAGTTTTATTCCTGTTTCAATGCGGCCATATTTTAATGGTTTTATATAATCTAAGTTAATGTCATAAACTTGCTCGTCTGATAATAATTTAAACGCATCAGTACCTGAAGAACTTGGCAAAAAATTATCGTAAAAATACTTTTCATCTTCCCTGTGAAAAGTATAATTAAAGCCAATATTTAATACATGACCTGGTTCTTTAAACTTATGTTGATAATTGGCATTTGCCATTATGGTAGTCTTCAATTCATCTTCTAGAAACTGCCAGAGCCTTTTCCGTTGTGTCAAATTCCCAGTAAAAAATGGTTGATCGCCTCTATCAATTATTTTTTCACTTCCAAAAAGTCCAGAAAAGGTGAATGTATTATGATTATCAATGACATAGTCAATACCTGATTTTAATGTTGTAAAATGGGTATTTCTGTTTCGTTTTAATTGTGAATTAATAACATCACCATTGTCATATATTCTTGTTACAAATTCATTTTTATTTAAGGTTTCAGTATACAAATAATCTCCTTGGAAAAATATGTTGACATTGTTTTTTTTGTAATTAAGTGAAGTAGTTGGGTTTACCTTTGGTGTAAGTGTATACTGAGGTCTAATAGTTGGTAAATTATTTTCTCGAACCCAAAGAGAGCCTAAACCTGATGTAAAACCAAATTTACCATTATAGCCCTCACTCTTATTTTTCTTATAAATAATATTAATTATCCCTGCATTCCTATTGGCATCATAATTAGCGGAAGGATTATTAATAATTTCAATTTTTTCAATAGCCGATGCAGGTATATTGTCAAGACCTGTTTGATTTCCAAATCCTGTTAATGCCGTTTGCTTGCCATCAATCAGTACGGTTATTTTATCGCTCCCACGAAGCTGTACTTTACCATCTTGAACAGTTAGACTTGGCAAGCTTTGCAAAACCTGTAGTACTGAACCACCGATTTGACTTAGATTGTCTTTTATTGAAAATGTTTTTTTATCCATTTTCTCACTTATCTGAGTTGCCTTTCCAGAAACACGCACTTGTTGTAATTCGGAAACTTTTTCTTCTATTTCGATTGTCTTAAGGTCTAAATATTCACTTAAATTACCTACAAATAAAGATTTTTTATGTGTAGTGTAACCAATGTAGCTAAATTCTAAAAAATAGTTTCCTGGCTTTACTTTTGATAAATAAAAACGTCCCTCTTCGTTGGTTACAGTTCCACTAAAAAAAGTACTATCTTTTTCACTTTTCAAAACAACATTTACAAAAGGCAAAATATTTTTAGCATTTTTATCTTTGACAACACCTGAAACCGTTACACTTGTTTGTGCATTTGAAACTAAAAAAAAAATAACTTGTAGAATTAAGGTTAGAGAAAAATATTTTCGCATTAGTAAATTTAATTATAATTTGTATAGATAATAAAATGCTGTTAGCCACCAATTAATTTTGCTTTGTTTACGAGTATCTATGGCATCCCCAACAAAGACTCCACAAGTCTTCAATTGTAGCAGGTCAATTTTAACTTTCTTAACATTAAAATTATCACCCTACTAGCCTTAACTACTAGTTAAAGTTAAAATTGATTAATAGCTCATGTGAATGCTTATTAACAATAAAAAAATTAAACGAGCCAGATTTACACAAAAAATGCATTAAACCAGGTGAGATATAAGAAAAATAGAACTGTTTCAATCTTGTATCACATTGATTACGAATAAAAAAAGGTATGGAATACCGCCAGAAACCCTGATAATAAGTGAGTCTCTCGACATGTTGGGATGAGCCCACTTGAAAATCAAGGGTTTATGAATTAATTTTCATAGACCCTTTTTTCGGGCCAAGTTTTATGATTTTAAAGGGAATATATGGGTTAAACTAATACATAAACAAGTTATAAAGCAAATAAAATCACTGCTGAAATGAATATAAGCGGGAAAAAGATTCTTGCTAGAAGTAGAATTTTTCTTGACTTTTCTTTGTTTGCTGGATTGTCGCTTTGTAAGTCTAAATTAAACAACCAAAGTGAAAGAGCCATAGAGACTGCAATCAAGAAGTAAGATATGTAGAAAAGTTTGTCAACATAAATCACATAACCAATCTCAGGAAGATCTCCATTGATTGAACTCTGAAAGGCAATAGCACTCAAGAGAGAAGTAACAGTAAGTGCAGCGGCTGTATCAATTTTATCAGAAGGTAAAAAGTATACAAAATATACGAGTAACAAGATAATCATCAACGGGATGACAAACTTACTGATGTAAGGAAGTATAGAGCGGTCAATAAAAACGGAATATTGTAGTCTGCCATAAGAAGAATTCCCCTCTAAGCTTATATCACCAAAGTCGCTGTTGTAAAGAATTGAGGACTCAGAAATATCCGTTTTGTAAATTCGGAAACCACGAGAGTTATTCTTGCGCAGTATATCGTTAGACAAGGTCTTGAAATTAGGATCTTGCTTTGACCGTTTAAAAGAGGCTGTGTCGGCAACTATGACTAATTGGTCTGAATCGAATTGGCCATTTTCCAAGATGATGTCCATTTGCTGTTTATCAAAAGGATACATCCTGAAATCTGGTGTAAAATAAAAATCACCTTGGTGAAAACCGGTGATGTAATAAGTATTTGGAGCGGGATGGGTTTCGTAAATTATCTCATTGGTAAAAACATTGGCTTCTACTCCTATCCCATTAACAAATTCAACTTTCAAGATATCCTCCTTGCTCATGCCTGTTTTAGAGGAATCATTTTCAAAAATAAACCACCAGTAAAACTCAGCACGAAAGGTGGAAGCCTTGAAATCTGGTGTGATATTTTTGAGATAGATACCAGATTTAAGAACTAAAGGTTTGCTTTTCTTTGCTTGTGCAGAAACTTGTAGAGAAAAAAGAGTGATAGCCGCAAGTCCAAAACCATAAAAGAGTTTAGAAACCGATAATCTCGTGTATTTTAACTTACTTGAGGCCATCTTCATTTAATTATTTTGTCAAAAAAGAAAATTTCGCAACAAAGAAAGTTCTTTTGAGGTTAGGGTTGTTCAACAAACTAATTTCAACTGGCATACTGTACTTCTCACTGAATTTAAGAGATTTGCTCAACCTGACACCTGCACTCACAATGGCAGCCTTCTCGGTAAGATAATAACCACTACCCCAAGGAGTCATTGCAAATTCTGGGGCGATTTCAAGATCAATACTTTTTACCATGATAGGGTAAATAAGTTCTAAGTAGCTAGAATAGTTGTTTTTATCTCCCAATCCCCACTCACCATTTGCGTCTTTTGCCATATCAGCGCCATAAACAACAGTAGAAGCTGTAAAGATCAATGGGAATTTTTTAGTACCACCCATGGTGATGTTAATTACGCCAGAGTGTCCAGTTTCGCCTTTTTTGAAGTTTGTATAGTTACTTTCACCGATGGTGCTAACGGTAAAATAATCGTTCAATTCAACTGAAAACCAATTTTTTGTGTAAGAGATGTATGGGTCAAATTCTGCGTAGTTGCCAAATTTTTCAGTAACACCATCAACAGTTTCTTTCATTTGTTTGAAACCGAAAGTACCCCAAAGACCAGCTCTGAAGCCGTTTTTCCAAGTGTAACCAAAGTCAGGTTGGAAAGCAGGAGCATTGTCGATATCCAAACCACGCCAATAGTAGCGACTAACTAGCTGAAGGTCGTAGGTAAGTCCAGTTGGAATACTTGATTCAGTTGCTGCTGGAGCAGGAGTTTGTTTTGAGCTGTCTTGAGCGATTGTTGCTAAATTAAGTAGCATTAAGGATGCGAATAATAACTTTTTGAACATAACGAACTGAGGTTAATTAAAATTATTTTTTTAAGTATGCAAAAATAGTAGAAAAATATGTCAACGCAACAATCTGTGTGGATTTATCGAAAATTGGCAAATTTTGATTTTTTAGACATTGCATATGAAGAAATTGGGAAGGAGGTTGGATAGATTGTGCTTTTGGAGTGTTGCTAATTATACATTATGATCCGATTAGGATGAATGATTGGCTCAAAGTGTATTATTGAGCAAACAGGGTTTAAACCAGAGAAAAGATGAGAGGAAATATGCATAGCTTACTTGTACTCTGAATAAAATCTACTGTGTAAAAAATAAATAAGTCCCTCATCGAATAAGATTGTCTCCCGACATGTCGGGATGACCCACATAAAATCAACCACTTATGATTTGCTTCATAGGTGGTTTTTTCATTTCAGCCAGGGTCTGATTAGGTTTTTGTTTGTAATGGCAAACAGGGGTCAGAAGAGGTTAAGAGGTGGAATAATTTGGTACTGATAATAATGGTGTAATCACATTTCGGTCAGAAGATCTATTTTAAAAAAGTACACTCAAATAAAGAAACTCTTTAATTGAGTTGATGATAGTCGATTACTAAAAATCTTTAAACTACTTTTCCTAGGCATATTTGATATTTTTGAAAATCGAAATCAATAAAAATAGCAAAATGAATATAACTATAATAGGAGCCTCGGGTGGAATAGGACTCGAAACAGTAAAAAGAGGATTAAATAGAAAGCATTCGATAACAACCCTTTCTCGATCTGAAATTGAAATAGAAGAGAAGAATTCGTTAACAATGATACTTGGTGATGCAACGAATAAAGCTGACTTATTACACGCAATCCAAAATGCAGAAGCAATAATTGTAACATTAGGGACTGGTAAAAATATGAACGCCACTACCCTTTTTTC
>CANJKA010000217.1 GCA_947474675.1 Flavobacteriales bacterium | reverse complement strand
TCTAATTCACATCCACCTTTCCATTTTGAATTTCCTATTACACGGTTTGTAATTTCAATCAACTGTTCATCATCTAAAGATACTCCAGCCCATGCTTTACCTTTATCTGTGATATACAATTTACGCATTGGAACAGCACCGATACAATTACCTTTTCCATCTCCGATTGCTGTCACGTTCACTTCATTTCCACTAACGAATTCTTGAACGATAATTGGCAATCCCCATTTAGCACTAATTTTATGAAAATAATTTACGGCTTGTTCAGGTGTTGCAGCGATCGAAGCATCGTAATACTTCCCTTTGATCACCAAAGGATAAGTAAATTCATTCTTTAAAGCATAAATTTCATTCGCAGAAAAAATCATTTTGGCATAAGGTACTTTAACTCCATTTTCTTCTCCAAATTCGTATAAAACAGATTTATGTCTAGATTCGAATTGCTCTTGACTTGGAAGGAAAGTTTCAATTCCGAAATCATCTTTTAATTGTTTCGCTAGTTTAATAAAACTGTGTAATTCAGCATCAAAATTTGGAATAATTAATTCAATTCCTTCCATTTCCTGAATATATCTCAATCGTTCTAATAAACTCGCAATACCTGAAGATGGTAATGGAATAGAATATGATTTATCAACTAAATCACGCATATACAAACCTGGTTCCAGGTTTTCATAGGACAACCCTATAATCCTCACATCAAAAAGTTCACTTTCTTTCAATGCACGAATAACGGGTATCCCAGGTCCCGGACTATCAATATTATTGAGTCCCGAAACGGCTACAGTTATTTTTCGTTTAGTCATTTTCGTTCAAAAGTTGGTAGCTACTTAACATTAAGAAAAAATCGCCTAGATCTTTCTCAAGTGTTGATTGATCAGTTGCATATTTTTCAACAATGTCTGAAATAATATCTTCTTTATTTTTACCCTCTTGTAGTAATCGAATAATTTCCAATCCAACTTGATTCGTTGAGAAAGAATCCCCAGAAGAAGGATTAAAAATAAATCCTGAATCACTAATGGCAATATTTTTATTTATATTCATAACTTCTATTTTTTGGTTAAAACAAATTAACAAATTCTTTTTTGATATATTTTAAAAGTATCGGGGAATGACAAAAAAGTATCGGGGAACGTTTTTTTTAATGTTGAATGTTTGAAGTTTGATGTTGAATTAAAATCGAATCTCAATAATTACCTACATTAAACATCAATCATCCAAAATTAAACATCCTCTAAAATCCTTTCGTAATATATGCTTTAAAGAATGCTTCCTCTAAGCTTTTCCCTATTGGAATCTCAGTAATCCCTAAACTTATAACCTTTCCTCTAACCGATTCAATTTTATTTAAAGGAACGATATATGAACGATGAACTCTCACAAACTCTGAGTTTGGTAATTTATCCATTACCGTTTTCATACTCATTAAAGTCAAAATTGGTTTTTTCCCTAACAAATGAATTTTTATATAATCATCCAATGTTTCTATATAAAGAATTTCAACGAGCGAAATTTTAATAAGACTGTATTCAGATCGAACATGTAAAAATTGTTCTTCGTTATTTGTATTTTGATTTCTGAAATTATAAAAATCGTGTACTTTATTGATACATTGATTGAAACGTCTAAGATCAAATGGTTTTAAAAGATAATCAACTGCATTTAGGTTGTAAGCTTCAACGGCAAACTCTTTAAAATCACTTGTAAAAACAACAATAATATTTTGATTTAAAGCACTATAAAATTCAAATCCAGTAAAATCTTGAATCTTTGTATTGATAAAAAGTAAATCAATTGGATGTTTTCGAATATAACGAGACGCTTCAATTGGATTGGAAAACGTTTTTTCAAGTGCAATAAACTGAATATCAGAACAAAACTTAGTTATTAAGTCAAGTGTAGTAATATCCTCATCTACTGCAATGCAATTTATCATCCTTTAAAATTCGTTTTGAATCATTTAAAGGTATAAATTTATTTTAATTAAGTCGCTGATTGCTTCTTTATTATCTTCCAAAATATACTAGGGAAAAATCTTTTTAAAGTGACCGCCTTTATTTCCTTGTTCCCAATCAATATTTCTTTCTGATTCGATTCAACTGCTCGAAGAAGTTTATTGACACATTCTTCAACTGACATTCCAGTTTCCTGATTGTGATCCATGATTCCATGTTTACCTCCATCACTATTCAAAGCATTCACAGATATATTCGTGTTAATCTTACCTGGACAAGCAATCGTTACTTTGATATTATTTTTTTCTTCCTCCAACAATAAACTTTCATAAAAGCCATGAAGTGCATGTTTAGAAGCACTGTAAGCAGACCGAAGAAAGAATCCAAATTTACCAGCAATACTAGAAATCACGACTATATGTCCCGATTTTTGGTTTTTAAAATAAGGCAATACTGCTTTTGAAAGGGCAATGTTCCCAAAATAATTTATTTCCATAATTCGACGATCAATAGACATCGGAGTATCTCCAGCTTCTGAACGTTGACTCAAACCTCCGTTATTAAACAAATAATCAATTCTTCCCATTTTATCAACTACAATTCCAGCCAATTCCGGAAAATTAGAAGATTTTTCTAAATCTAACACTAGACAAAAATGATTTTCTGAATTGGGTAAAGATGCTTTTATCAATTCTAAAGATTCAATATTCCGTGAAGACAACACAACCTTTGCTCCCAAAATAGCTAATTGCCTTACAATTCCTTCTCCAATTCCAGAAGAAGCACCAGAAACCCAAACAACTTTATCTTGAAAATTATTCATACTATTTTGAATCTTTTCTCAAAGAAAAGAAAAAAATAGGATATAATGGGAATGAAGATCATTTTTTGGGATTTGATGCATCGGATTGGATGCGCGGGATTGGATGCGCGGGATTGGATGCGCGGGATTGGATGCGCGGGATCGGATGCGCTGGATTGGATGCGCTGGATCGGATGCACGGGATCGGATGCACGGGATCGGATGCGCGGGATCGGATGCGCGGGATTTAAACGGAGTACAGACGCGATTAATCGCGTCTCTACGAAGCTGAATTGATAATTTTAATTATCTTAATATAACAAAACAATTAAAACATTAAAAATGAACGACTTATTCAATAACAAATACAAAATTAAATCTGCACGATTAAAAAATTGGGATTATTCTTGGGATGGAATTTATTTCATCACCATTTGCACGGAAAATATGAAACATTATTTCGGGAAAATTAACCCTGATGATAAAATGGATTTCACTGAAGCTGGAAAAATTGCTCATCAAATTTGGGAGTTAATTCCTACTCAATTTCCATTTGTGGAATTGGATGATTTTATTATCATGCCTAATCATGTTCATGGACTATTAATTCTTAACAATGGTAATCAAATGTACACGACTAAAAATGAAATAAAAACTTTAAAATCGGGTGGTTCAACTGGAAATAAAAATCCTATGCTACATGATAATATTTCTCGAATAATTAGGTGGTATAAAGGGCGAGTATCTTTTGAAATTCGAAAAAAAATAAATGATAAAATAAATGGATTAACACATATAAATACCAATAAAGAAAATATATTTGGATGGCAAACCAGATTCTATGATGGAATTATTCATACACAAGATCGATTTTACAATACTTCTAAATATATCATTGATAATCCTAAAAAATGGAATCAATTGAAAAAATGAAACGCATTTTAATTATATTTACCGTTCAAAATATTTAGCATGAACTTACGAATCAATTCCTTCGAACAATATCAAACCGATTATGCCAAAAGCATTTCTAATCCTGAATTATTCTGGGATGAAATTGCTTCAACTTTTCAATGGAAAAAGAAATGGGATAAAACGTTGGAATGGAATTTTGAGGAACCTAAAATTGAATGGTTTAAAGGTGGGAAACTAAATATTACTGAAAATTTATTGGATCGACATCTAGAAAAAAATGGAAATAAAATTGCTTTTCATTGGGAAGCAAATCATCCTGATGAAGAATCAAAATCAATCACTTACCTAGAATTATATCACGAAGTTTGTAAACTGGCGAATGGATTAAAATCTTTAGGAGCAAAAAAAGGTGATCGTATTTGCATTTACATGCCAATGGTAATTGAATCTGTTGTTGCAATCTTAGCTTGTGCTCGAATTGGAGCTGTTCATTCAATCATTTTTGCAGGATTTTCATCAAATGCTTTAGCTGACCGAATCAATGATGCTGAAGCTAAAATTATTATCACATCAGACGGTTTAAATCGTGGAGATAAAAAAGTGGATTTAAAAGGAATGGTCGATGTAGCAATCGAATCATGTTCATGTGTAAAAAAAGTAATCGTCTTAGATTGTATTCATTCAAATCCAATAATGATTGAAAACCGTGACTTAGATTATAATGAATTAATTAAAAATCAAGAAAACCATTGCGAACCAGAAGTAATGGATGCAGAAGATATGCTTTTTATCTTATACACATCTGGATCAACAGGGAAACCAAAAGGAGTTGTTCATACTTGCGGTGGTTATATGGTTTACACGGCTTACTCTTTTCAAAATGTTTTTCAATACGAAGAAAATGATGTCTTTTGGTGTACAGCTGATATTGGCTGGATTACAGGACATTCGTACAACGTATATGGACCACTTTTATCTGGTGCTACTTCTGTTTTGTTTGAAGGAATTCCTACTTATCCAGATGCTGGAAGATTTTGGCAAATTATTGATAAATTTAAAGTGAATCAATTTTATACAGCCCCTACTGCAATTAGATCTTTAATGACATTTGATGAAAAACTAGTTGAAAAACAAGACCTTTCCTCTCTTAAATTAATTGGATCCGTTGGTGAACCAATTAATGAAGAAGCATGGAATTGGTATTATACAAAAATTGGAAAATCTAATTGTCCCTTAATTGATACATGGTGGCAAACTGAGACTGGTGGTGTAATGCTTTCAGGATTAGGAGG
>CANJKA010000216.1 GCA_947474675.1 Flavobacteriales bacterium | reverse complement strand
AATAAGATAGAGAGGAAAAGATATTTTACCAAGGAAAAGGAATGGTTTTGAAATTATAAATTTTAATTTTCCATTTACAAATAAAATAAACAAACTGAAATAGATAGCTTGCATCAACATATATTCTTGTAAACTTATAATTCCAACAGATCGTACAGAATATTTAAATAAAATAATTTGACTCAAATAGCACATGAATAATAAGAAGTAATTTTCTAGTTTTTCATTTTTTTCACTGTAAATTTTGTAAAATAGTATGCCAGCAAAAAATAATGGAGTAAATTCTAAGAAAGGAATTAATAGCAATATATTTCGTGCATAGGTATAGCCAGAAAAAATAGTTAATATAAGTACTAGTATTGTCAAAATAGTTCCAATTATTTTTATGTTTTTTATACTTTTAAAATAGAAAACACATAGTATACCGATATAAAAAATTAATTCGATTAACATTGTCCAATATGAACCGTCTATATTTTTACATTTAAAGTAATATTGAAGCATGGTCATGTTTGCTAAATATTGACTAACTGAAATGTGATTAATCTTATAGGAAGTTATTGAGAGGATTAAAATTAATACATAGGTGAAAGAAACACAAAACCAATATGTTGGGAATAAACGACTAAATCTGTTGACAATAAATTCTTTACTTGTTTTGATATTTGTTAAGCTAAAGTATATTACAAAGCCACTGATTAAAAAAAACAAATCTACACCGGTTACCCCAAGATTAAATTCTAAATTTGTTTCTTTTCGTTTCATTGTTAGATGAAATAAAACGACTAAAATAACGGCTATTCCTCTTAATGAATCTAATTCTTGAAATCTCTTTTTTATGCTCATTTGTTTTTCAATTGAATTCAAAGTGATACTTTTTGAGTAATTTTTTTCTTTATAATCAATTGTGTATTATGTGTTTTATAAATGGTATTTTGTTAGTGTCCAGTTTTCAATCGATCAGGAAACGGGAATTATTCTTTCTATTTCAACCAATAGAGAATTTCTTTTCTCAACGAATTTGGTAAGGTCTGTTTTTTGTAATTTCCCTTTAGTTTGGAAAATTGTAATCTTTCTTGAATATAAATAAGCAATTAATCCACAAATTGGAATTCCTAGAACATAATATGTAATGCTCAGCCAATTACTAGGATAAATGAAATGATAAAAAACGAATAGCACAGGGATGTTAAAAATTGCCATAGATAATTTACCTAAAAGCATTTTTACGGAGCTCCAAAAGACTCTTCTTTTGAATGTTTTTTCTGTAAAACGTTTGACCAAAATATATGGGATGTAACAATGAATCATTCCTAAAAAAGCAAAAGGAAACATGAAAGTTAAGAATAGTAATTCTTTTGTTCTATTGATTTTTGTATTTGTTTGTGCTTCGTAAATATATTCTTCTCTTATTTTAACTTTTTTCAGTAAATTGAAATATGCTTCAGTTTCTGTTTTTAATTGAATCAATTCAGGATGCTCATCTAATTTAATTTCATTCATCCAATTTGCTAACCCTTGAGAATATCTCCATCTTTTTTCCAATGGAATTGAAGGATCGTAATTGATTGAGTTCATTCCTTTTCGTGTTAATTGCATAACATTTTCATGAAAAGGTGCCCAATTAATATTTTCTACATGCGTTATTTGTTCACGCATAAGAATTTCAATTTTCTTTGTCAATTCATTAATCACTTTGTTGGGGTTATCTATGAAAGCTTGTTTGTAGTCATTTAGACAGATTTTATTAGATGTTGAAATTAAAAGATCACTTCTCAAATAATTAGGATCTGTATAATTACAACCAATGGCTGCCACATAAACGTTCTTTCTCCAATTCATTTCTTCCAAAGCTATAAAGCCAATTCGGACAGCTCCTTTTTTTACAGGTTTGAGTCTTCGAATGAAGACATCATCTGTAAATCCTTCTCCAAAAATCAATAGATTTCTACCAAAAGATAATATTTTCGCACATCTTTTAAATATTTTTTCATTTTTGCTATTGTTTCCTTCTCCATCTTGTTGCCTATAGATTGGAAGCATATGTGTAGCCCAAGCAATTGGTTTTATAAGTGGTGAAAAAACATCTGCACGGGTCATGAAAAACACAATTGGTTGAATGGAAGAGGCGACAATAATTGGATCTAAAAAAGAGGAAGCGTGATTACTGACATAGATGGTTCTGCCGTATAATCCCTTTGGAGCATTATATGTTTTTCGTCTTTTAAAGTACAATCTATTTGTTAAAGGTAGAGTTATGTAAAGAAGAAAATAAATTAGACGCATCATAAATCGTGATTTTTAATACAAAATTAAAATTTTCTTTCGATTATCCATTAAAACAAAAGCATATTTAGAAATGACTACATTTTAAAATAAATGATTAATTATCACAAATAAGAGGCTTTCTCTAAAGTAATAATTTAGATAAATATTAACAATAAAAGTTTATAATTTAAAAAAGTAAATATACATATATATTACTAATCTATAGGCTGTTAATGGTTTAAAATTATTTTGAGGTGCTGTAGTCAACTATTTTTATTCAAATAGGATAATCTTTACTATAATTCTAAACCCTGAAAGGGTGTAATATAAAAACATCGGGCAAAGCCCTATGATTTAGCAATATACTACAATCCACAGCCCTGTAAGGGCGTAATATTAATCCCAAACATACCGTTCATGGTATTCAACTTCGTATTTTTTCAAAAATGCTTTGTATTCATCCTGAAATGTTTTTTTTACTTTGGTAAACTCACTACAACTACTATGATGTTTCTTTTGATTAGCAATGTAATGTGTTACGACTTCAACTTCAGAAGGGTTAACTGAAAAAGCTCCATAACCATCTTGCCAGTAGAAATTTGCATACATATCTCCTTTAGAATCTGTAAGGAAATAAACTACCCATTTTGACTGATTCTTTTATCCATCGAGGAGAATGTGACTTCAGTTCCTCAAGTAATTTCACTAACGTTATTTTTTTGGAAAGCATACAAAGGATATGAATATGGTCGGTATAGCCTCCTACTTTGATTACTTGACAACCTAACTTATTACAGATTCCACCTAGATAACTATGTAGTTCGGTTTCCACTGATTGATGTATTAAAGGTTTTCTGTGTTTCGTACTAAACACTATATGTATATAATTTTTCACGAGTGATTGTCCCATTCTACTATTGCGCCCTTTCAGGGCTTTTTTCTGTTTGTTAGTTCTTTCGATGGACGCTGTCCATCGTTAACAGATAATACCCTTTCAGGGCCTATATCTGCTCGAATAGAAACATGGTCAAACTATAAATATCCTCTACAACTACTAAACTAATTAAAAAATCGTGTTTTTGTACACTAGCACCTCAAAATAATTTTAACCCTTGATTTATCAAGCTACTTATATTCCCTTATATGGTTCAAAAAAAATGAAAGGCTGTCCTTTTGAGACAGCCTGTAAATTAAAATATTTTTTTATCCTAAAAATGGATATCTATAATCTGTCGGTGGTACAAATGTTTCTTTAATTGTTCGAGCAGAAACCCAACGTAGTAAATTCATTGACGCACCTGCTTTATCATTTGTGCCTGAACCACGTGCCCCCCCAAATGGTTGTTGACCTACAACAGCTCCAGTTGGTTTGTCGTTGATGTAGAAATTACCAGCTGCATTTTCTAATTTTTTGATTGCTAAATTAATAGCATATCTATCGTTTGAAATAATAGCTCCTGTTAAGGCATAATCTGAAGTTTGATCCAATATTTCCATTGTCTCAACAAATTTGTCTTCTTCATAAACATAAACAGTTAAAACAGGTCCGAAAATTTCTTCGCACATTGTTCTAAATTTTACATTAGTTGTAACAACAATTGTTGGCTCAATAAAGTATCCAACAGATTTGTCATAGTTACCACCAACGATTATCTCAGCATCTGGTTGAGTTTTAACAAAGTCTAAATAACCAGCAATTTTATCAAATGCTTTTTCATCTATAACAGCGTTAACAAAGTTAGATGGATCTTCAGTAGTTCCCATTTTAAATGAGTTTACTTGTTCAACAACTATTCGTTTAACTTCTGGCCAAATGTTAGATGGGATATAAGCTCTAGAAGCTGCTGAGCATTTTTGTCCTTGGTATTCAAAAGCACCTCTTGACATTGCTGTAGCAACTACGGAAGCTTCAGCTGATTTATGTACCATGATGAAATCTTTACCTCCCGTTTCACCAACGATACGAGGGTAACTTCTGTATTTATCTAAATTGTTTCCAATTTCTTTCCACAAAGTTCTGAAAACTCCTGTAGATCCTGTAAAGTTGAATCCTGCAAAATGTCTATTTTTCAAAATAACTTCACTAGCAACTGGACCTCTAACGTTTATTAAATTGATAACTCCATCAGGAACACCTGCAGCTTTAAACAATTCCATAATAACTTGAGCAGAATACATTTGAGTTTCAGCTGGTTTCCATACTATAACATTCCCCATCATTGCTGGTGCAGCACATAAATTTCCTGCAATTGCAGTAAAATTAAATGGTGTTAAAGCAAATACAAATCCTTCAAGAGGTCTATATTCTAAGCGATTCCACATTCCAGGAAGTGAATCTGGTTGTTCGCTATATACTTGTGTTAAATATTGTACGTTGAATCTTAAGAAATCAATCAATTCGCAAGATGCATCAATTTCAGCTTGAAATACATTTTTAGATTGACCTAACATAGTAGCAGCGTTCATTTTTGCTCTGAAAGGGCCGGCTAATAAATCCGCTGCTTTTAAAAATATTGCAGCTCTTTGATCCCAGGCTAAGTTAGCCCATTCTTCTCTTGCTGCCATTGCAGCATCTATTGCTTGTTGTACATGATTAGCATCTCCAATATTAGAATATCCGATTACTTTTTGATGATCATGTGGTGGAGAAATTTTCTTTTTATTATCAGTACGAACCTCTTTTCCTCCAATGTACATAGGCACATCAATAGGTGTTTGGTTATACATTTCTCTGTATTTAGAAATTAATTCTTCACGTTCAGGAGTTCCAGGAGCATACCCTTTTACGGGTTCATTAATTGCACTAGGGACTTTAAAAATAGCGTTTGACATAATTAAGATTTTTT
>CANJKA010000215.1 GCA_947474675.1 Flavobacteriales bacterium | reverse complement strand
TATTCTAAAATTTCAAAGGAAGAAAATATTTTATTGATTTGTAAATCAGGCATTAGAAGTATGAAAGCTTTAGCAATACTTCGAGATCAATTTGGATATACAAATTTGAAAAGTTTAAAAGGAGGAGTAACAGAAGAAATAATTGAGGAATTAGCAGAAATAAATACTTCTAAAAGATAAAATTGAATTTATAAAAATTATAAAAAAAATGGAACCAAAAAAAATAAAAAATTGTTTTAGAGAAGGAGCAATATCTTCCACTTTTGTAGGTGAATCTATTGGGAAGCATCAATCTAAAACGACAATTGGAGCACATCAAATATTCTTAGGTCAAGTTCGAAAAGATACAATTGATGATAAAAGTGTAATTGCAATTGAATACACAAGTCATGAAGATATGGCGAATAAAGTTTTTGAAGAAATTAGAGAGGAAGCGTATTCAAAATTCGATTTGACCTGTATGCATATTTATCATAGTCTTGGTGAAGTGAAAATAGGTGAAATTTGTTTATTTGTTTTCGTTTCATCTAGTCATAGAAAAGCGGCTCAAAAAGCAATTGAGTTTGTTGTAGAAGAAATTAAATTAAAATCTCCTATTTTTGGAAAAGAAATATTGGAAGACGAATCTCATGTTTGGAAAGTAAATCAGTAATCATGGTAGAAATAACACATAAAAGTAGTTCTTTACGAGTAGCAACTGCAGAAGCAATTGTTCATGTAAGTAAACAAGAGACAATAGATGCTGTTGTAAATAAAACTGTTCCGAAAGGAGATGTATTTGAAATGGCTAAAACTGCTGGATTATTTGCAGTTAAAAAAACTTCAGACATGATTCCTGATTGTCACCCTTTACCTGTTGAATACACAAAGGTCAATTACCGAATTGAAGGATTGAAAATATATATTGAAATTGAAGTCAAATGTATTTATAGAACAGGTGTTGAAGTAGAAGCAATGCATGGAGCAAGTGTTGTCGCATTGACGATGTATGATATGTTGAAACCGATAGATAAAGGAATTGAAATTCAAAACATTCGACTGGTTGACAAAAAAGGAGGGAAGTCCGATTGGAAAGATAGATTTCCAAAAGGATTAAAAGCGACTGTCGTTGTTTGTTCAGATACTATTAGTAAAGGAGTTAAAGAAGATAAAGCAGGAAAAGCGATCATCGAAAAATTAGTAGCCTGTGGAGTTGAAATTAAAGACTACATAATAGTTGCTGACGAAATGGATGAAATTCAACAAGTTTTATTGGATGAAGCAAAATTAAAAACAGATTTATTGATTTATACAGGAGGAACAGGATTGTCTGTCAGAGATGTTACACCTGAATCTATTCGTCCTTTGTTGGATAGAGAAATTCCGGGGATTGCTGAAGCGATGCGTAATTACGGACAAGAACGGACTCCATTATCAATGTTATCTAGAAGTTTAGCAGGCGTGAAAGAAAATACATTAGTTCTTGCATTGCCTGGTTCAACAAAAGGAGCATCAGAATCGATGGATGCAATTTTTCCATACGTACTTCATTTGTATAAAATATTCAAAGGAGCAACACACGATTGAAATGAATAATCACAATAGTTTCCACAAGTTAATTGTCGTATCACTCATTATAATTTGGACCATTTTTAATTCTCAATCGAGAAATAAAGAAAATTTAAATTACGAGGATGGTTCTTCTATTCGAACCGGTGAAACTCAAAATGGAGTTAACAACGGTTTGTGGCAATGGTATTATAAAAATGGAAAGGTTCAGCTCTCTGGAAATTTTGTCGCTGGAAAAAGAGAAGGTGTTTGGAAAACATTTGATTCTTTAGGAGTGATTACAACAGAATCGAATTATGTCGACAATAAGTTGAATGGAGATTTGATTCTTTATAATGAGAAAGGTGAAGTAAAAAGTAGAAAGAAATTTAAAGATGATATTGAAGTGAAATAATTTTGGTTTATAAAAAAAAGATAAGTCGTTTCAATTAAGGAACGGCTTTTTTTTGTTCTTTTTTTACTCTAATTAATTGTAAGTGATTCGCAGTAATAAATTTAGTATTCTATTAGTGTCCATGTCTTTATATATTAGTAGTGACATAGCTTGAATTAATATTTTGAAAAATAAATAAATTGACTTTCTTAAATTAAATAGAAAATTTATGTTTAAAGACTTTGCCCCAATTTTGTTTCGAAGCACCATTTGTATGGGGGTTTAATGGTTGCAAAAAAGAGAATCTATTTCTAAGTTCTTTCTTGTTTTTTTTATCTAGTTCAGACGGGGGTATTTTTAAATTGCAACTAAGCATTAGCTAAACGTCGGTTACTGAGCTTTGTCGAAGTAATGGCGTATAGCGGGGATTTTTGCTTTCATTTTTTAGAATGGATTACACCACGGAGTAGCACAGAAGGTAAATCCAAGCCAAATTTTGGTTCTGTTATCAGTTACAAAAGCGAAGAATTACAAATTCATCTCAGTTATTCTCAGTTTAAACAAAAAAACCGTTTCCTAAGAAACGGTTCCAAACAAACATGTCAACCAAACAAATAAACATGTCTATCAAACGGGTAGTTCAAATGATGTAATCCATTCTTCATTTGTGGATTCATTCAAACATTTAATTTCTAAAAATTTATCGTCGCCACTTTCTTTCATGAAACGACTAATGATTTTATTTTCTACTTGATTGTCATCTTTTATTTTATCATCAATTCTAGGCAAAAAAGGATAAAGAATTGTTAATCTTTCGTCTTCTGTCTTAATAAGTGTTAAAGCAATTTCAAATAAGATTTCTTCAAATTTTTCAGCAATCATTTCGTCGTTGAATTCGTCTTTTGCATCTTCATGAATATTCTCTAACCATTCTTCAAATTTTTCAATTGCTTGAGGTCTTAAAGCTGAATGAATATAAGTAGGGAATGGAGAACGAATGTGTTCTTGATCATTGAACCAAAAAGAGAATGCTTGCTCTATAAAGTCGCTATCGATAATCGTTAATTTTTCAGCCATTTTAATTAGTGTTTTTATTTATAAAACAAAATTAAAGCATTTACACTAATTAAAATATGACCTATATCACATGTTGGTTTTTTTGTTTATGATTTTTATTGATGATAAATGCTCGTTTTGAATTATTAATAAAATTTTTTAAGTTGATTTTTAAATCTTTATTCTTTGAATTTTTCTCTAAACCCTAGAGAGGTTATATGTTTCAATTATTAAGAATTATTCTCGATAAGCTTTGTGTATGAATGTCATGTGTGTTTTATGATTTAAATCATTTTTAAATGCTCTAACAAATAAGAATTTTACATCATAAATAAATGAAGTGCTTATGAAATTTCAAAAGAAAGATTGAAAGCATGGAATGGTTTAAAATTATACACAATGAAAAGAAAAGGATTAAGAAATGGAATCGGACTGATTGTTTTAAGTTCAATGATTGGTCTGTTTAGCTTTCAATCTTTAGCCGAAGGAGCTACTAGTGGAAGTGGAATGCAACCAGATGCGCAAGCTGGGAAGAAATTATTTGAGGGATCTACTCCATTCGCGAAAGGTGGACCATCATGTATTTCTTGTCACAATGTAAATCACAGTGAGTTAATTAGTGGAGGATTATTCGCTAAAGATTTAACAAAGGTTTATGATCGATTAGGAGAAGGAATCGCAGGATGGTTAAGTGCACCACCATTTCCGGCAATGGCATCTTCTTACCAAAACCATCCTTTATCGGAAAATGAAAGAAACAATTTGATGGCATTCTTTAAACATGCAAATGAAAAAGGAACTGAAGCGAAATCGACAAAAGGTTTTGAAATGATGGCTATCGGAGGAATTGTTGGTCTTGGTTGTATTCTTGTCCTTATTAGCATCATGTATGCGAAAAGAAAGAAAGGTACTGTTAAGAAAGATATTTTTGAAAGACAAAACAAAGCGTGGGACGCTAAGTTTTAATAGTATTAATAGTTATAAATAAAATAGATATGAGCTGGATTGAAGATATAATATCGCCGCAGACTAGAAAATGGGAAGAATTCTATAGAAATAGATGGCAATATGATAAGGTCGTAAGAAGTACACACGGAGTAAACTGTACTGGTGGATGTTCTTGGGCTATTCACGTAAAAGATGGTATTGTTGTATGGGAAATGCAACAATTAGATTACCCACAATTTAACAAAGAAGTTCCTCCGTATGAGCCTAGAGGTTGTCAAAGAGGTATTTCTTATTCTTGGTACTTATATAGTCCTATCCGTGTAAAATACCCAATCATTAGAGGTGTCTTATTAGATTTCTATAGAGCTGAGAAAGTTAAATGTAATGGAGATTCTGTTCAAGCTTGGGCTAATTTACAAGCAAATCCAGAAAACAGAAGAAGATACCAAAGAGCAAGAGGTAAAGGTGGATTTAGAAGAGTGAAATGGGATGAAATGATCGAATTGATCGCTGCATCTAACATCTACACAATTCAAAAATATGGTTCTGATAGAATTATCGGATTCGCACCGATTCCAGCAAAAAGTATGTTAAGTTATGCTTCTGGAGCTCGTTACCTTCAATTAATGGGAGCTGTAAATTTAAGTTTCTACGATTGGTATTGCGATTTACCAAATGCTTTCCCTGAAATTTGGGGTGAACAAACAGACGTTGCTGAATCTGCGGATTGGTTCAAATCTAAATTCATCGTTTCTATGGGAGCGAATTTAGGGATGACTAGAACTCCAGATATTCACTTCTTCTCTGAAGCAAGACATAATGGAACGAAAACGGTAGTAATGTCTCCCGATTTTAACATGGTAGCAAAACATGCTGATCAATGGATTCCTGTTCATGCTGGTTCTGATGGTGCATTTTGGATGTCAGTTACGCACGTTATTCTTCAAGAATATCACGTTAACAGACAAGTTCCTTACTTCAATGATTATGTAAAAAAATTCACTGATTGTCCTTTCTTAGTTCGTTTAGATCAAGATGGAGATAAATTGGTTCCTGGTAGAATGGTTAGAATCAGCGAGCTTGCTGGTTACGAAGGTACTGAGAACAGTGAATGGAAATTCTTGAACTATGATGCTATTTCTGGTGGTCTAGTTTCTCCAATGGGAACTATGGGATACAGATGGCAAGATGAAAAAGGAAAATGGAATCTGTTATTTAAAGATGGTGAAACAGGAAAAGATTACGATCCAGTTTTATCTCTTTTAGAAAAACATGATGACGTTCTTCAAGTTCAATTCGAAGAGTTTGGATTAAAAAATAAAGTAAATAGAGGTGTACC
>CANJKA010000214.1 GCA_947474675.1 Flavobacteriales bacterium | reverse complement strand
TGAATTTACTAATAATATTGGATATAATTCTTTTTTTTATAGTTGTAAAATTCTTTGTAGATATTCATAATTCTACAAAAGTACTCAAAGAAAAGAGTGATACGATATCTGAAAAATTGAAAAATAAAGCAGAATACCCTTATAGGTAATTTTTTGAAAAAAAAAGGATGCTAATTAGATTTAGCATCCCCCTTTTTTTTAATTTTGACCCAAGACCCAAGACCCAAGACCCAAGACCCAAGACCCAAGACCCAAGACCCAAGACCCAAGACCCAAGACCTAAAACCTAAGACCTAAATCTAATCGACCATCAATTTCTTGTGAACTATATTTCCGTTGATAGTAAAATTTACAAAGTATATACCTTTATTGATTCCTTCTAAATTGATTTTACTTGCGTAAGAACCTTCGATTGAAGTGGCATCAATTAAAGTTGAAATTATTTTACCATTCATATCTGAAATCTGAACAAGAATTTTACTTTCCGAATTAACGGCATATTCAATTGTTAACTCTCCTTGAGAAGGATTTGGATACATTTCCAATTTATTCAAAGAATTGATAGATTCTATTCCTAAATCATTTGTATAATTTACAGTAACTTGACAAGTTTGAGTAGTTGAACAAACATCTGTTGCTGTAATAATTATTGTATTTATTCCAGAAGTCATCGCTGTACCTGCAGCAGGTGATTGAGTAATAGTTGTTATCCCTCCAATACATGTTGATGATGCTGTTGTAGTACTAGCAAAGTTTGGCAATGTTGTTTGTTGTGATGCATTAATAGATTGATTTGATGGACAATTCAAAGTGATTACTCCTGTATTTATTACATAGTTTACAGTTGTGACACACGTTTGCGTATTACCGCAGTTATCTGTAGCAGTTATAGTTATGACATTGTTTCCAACTGATAACGGTGAACCAGAAGCAGGTGATTGTGTTTTAGTAACTGTCCCACCAGAACATGTTGTTGTAGCTGTTGTTGATGTTAATAAATCAGGTACTGTTGTTTGTGTAGTAGATAAAATAGTTTGACTTGATCCACAAGAAAGTGTCAGTGTACTTGAGTTTATTGTGTAATTAATTGTAGAAGTACATGTTTGAGAATTTCCGCAAATATCAGAAGCTGTAATTGTAACTATATTACTTCCAACATTTAAAGGTGAACCAAAAACAGGAGATTGAGTAACAGTAACTACTGAGCTCGAACCACATGAACTATTTGAAGTTGATGTAGGAATTAAATTAGGAACAAACGTCTGAGTAGAGGAAGTAATTGTTTGATTTCCTGGACAAGTTAAGTTTAAAATTCCCAAAGAAGATATATAGTTAATTGTGGAAGTACAAGTTTGTATATTTCCACAGTTATCAGTCGCCGTTATTGTAATCAAATTATTACCTACTATTAATGCTGTTCCAGAAACTGGAGATTGCGTTTTCGTAACAACTCCTCCCGAACACGTTGTCGTTGCAGTCGAAGAAATTGTTAAATCAGGAACTGTTGTTGAAGTTGAAGAACTAATGGTTTGATTAGCAGGACAAGCCAAAGTCAAAATACCTGTATTAATCACGTAATTAATTGTAGAATTACATGTTTGAGTGTTTCCACAATTGTCTGTCGCTGTAATAGTTATAACGTTATTCCCTGTGATTAATGCTGTTCCTGCAGCAGGATTTTGTGTTTTTGTAACCATTCCACCTGGACAAGTTGTTGTTGCAGTAGTTGATGTTGTTAAATCAGTAACAGTTGTTGAAGTTGAAGAACTAATGGTTTGATTAGCAGGACAAGCCAAAGTCAAAACACCTGTATTAATCACGTAATTAATTGTAGAAGTACATGTTTGAGCATTTCCACAATTATCAGTTGCAACAATTGTAATTACATTGTTACCAGCAACTAATGCTGTTCCAACTAATGGAGATTGCGTTTTTGTAACTGTTCCACCTGGACAAGTTGTTGTTGCAGTAGCTGATGTTGTTAAATCAGGAACAGTTGTTGAAGTTGAAGAACTAATGGTTTGATTAGCAGGACAAGCTAAAGTCAAAACACCTGTATTAATCACGTAATTAATTGTAGAAGTACATGTTTGCGTGTTTCCACAATTATCTGTCGCTGTAACTGTTATCACATTGTTTCCAACTGTAAGAGGTGTTCCAACAGCTGGAGATTGTGTTTTTGTAACCAATCCACCAGCACAGGTCGTAGTAGCTGTCGCTGCCAAGGTTACATTCGGAACAGTTGTTGAAACAGAAGAGTTAATAGTTTGATTAGCAGGACAAGTTAAAGTTAAAATTGCTGTTGAAGCAGGTGTTAAAATTATATTTTTAAAAGCTTCTTTATCTCCACTTGTACTTCCTGTACCATTTACACCAAGTGCATTTGAAAACAGGTAAACAGTTGTACCAACAGAAGGTGCGATCCATTTAAAGGTAGCGGCTGTCGCGGTAGGTATAGAATTTAATTGAGAAATATTTGCAGGATATCCACCAGCTGGAGCTGCAGTATATCGAGTATTAGAAAGTGCAGACAAAGTTCCAGCTGTCATTGATGTTGTCGTATTTCCATCGTTCATTTCTAAATCAAATCCGTACTTTGTATATCCAGTTACTTGATATGAAATGGTATAAGTTGATCCGGGAACATATGTATTTCCAGCTCCAAATGCGGGTGATGCGGTGATTGTTGCCACTGGAGTCGCTGTTCCTCCAGAATGACAACCTGCACAAGTTCCTGGAGTTGTTTGATCATGAGCCGATTGAGTATATGCGACCTTTGTACCATTCGAACTTTTTAATAAGTTTGGAGAACAGGCTGCTGCATTTCCAAATTTGTCAATAATTATTTCTGAATTGTCTTTGATTTTAAAGGCTGCGGTGAGAAGTAAAGTAAAGACACCAAGGAGAAGTATACTTACTTGAGTAATTTTTTTCATAGTTTATAGTTTAATAAGTTTTAGCAATTTTTTCAATTAATTAGCCCTAATTGAAAAGGCATTTTTGAATAAATTAATTTTAATTTTTTAACTTAAATCTTATTATCTGTATTATATTTGATGAGACAAAGAGGGAAATGTACGAGAATATTTTGAAATAAAAAATTCTCGTACATTTAAACTTATTGTATAATCAATTTTCTATTAATCTGTTTACCATTTGATTTTAAACGTACTAAATAGATTCCTTTTTCAATGTTTTGAAGATCTAATTGTTTTGAATAATGACCAACAAGGGCTTTTTCATTTACTTGTACTGAAATCAATTTTCCATTCAAATCTGTAATGTCAATTGTAACTTGAGATTCAGAATTCAATGTGTAATTAATTGTTGCTTCTCCCTTTGAAGGATTAGGATATAAATTAATTTCAGTGATAAAAGTGGGTAAGGCTTCAATAATTTCGGCTCCTGATGTAGATGGAGTTAATATCATATTTTTGAATGCTTCTTTGTCTCCACTTCCATCATTTCCATTCCCATTAACTCCTAATGCGTTCGAAAATAAGTAAACGGTTGTACCGACTGATGGAGCAGTCCAAGTAAATGTCGCTACAGTACTAGATGTTAATGCAGCATTTTGAGAAATATTTGCTGGGTATCCACCTGAAGGTGCAGCAGTATATCTAGTATTAGAGAGAGCAGCTAATGTTCCAGCTCCCATTGATGTTGTCGTATTTCCATTATTCATTTCAAGGTCAAAACCGTATTTTGGATATCCAGAAACTTGGTAAGAAATGGTATAAGTTGTTCCTGGAACATAAGTGTCTCCAGCTCCAAATGCTGGTGATGCAGTTATTGTTGCAACTGGTGTTGCGGATCCTCCTGAATGGCAACCAGCACATGTTCCAGGCTGAGTTTGATCATGTGCAGACATAGTGTAGCCTGTTTTTGAACCATTAGCACTTTTTCCAGTTGAGGTACAAGATGAATTTTGTCCAAATTTGTCTATTTGAATGTTTGAAGTTTCTCTTAATGTAAAAGCAGTTGAAATTAATAGGGTTGAGAGTAATACAACTCCAGTTTTAGTAGTTTTTTTCATAGTCAAAATATAATGTATAGTAAAATTTATTTTGTAAAGATAGGGTAATAATCTTTTTAGTTTTTAATTTTTTAATTTTTTTAACTATAAGGAATGATTCTAAATAGTTTTTAGTTGTTCAAAGGTGAGTTAAAGTTAAAACAAAAAGCTAGACCCAATATAAATAGCACCTTTTGTATTGGTAATCAGTGGAACACCATAATTTAGACTAATTACATTGTTCTTATTTAAAATGAAATACGCTCCAAGTCCAATGGTCGAATAATGATAGTTGAAATTAAAGTTAAAATGTTTTAATTGATCTTGAATGGAAATGGATTCTTTTTTTATTTTATGATCCTGAAGTATTAAAGCATTGTCTGAAAAAAATGACAAATCACAATCAATGATCGTTTTCTTAAATTTAGTTTGATAAACATTCCTTCTTATTTCTAAATTTAACAAACCAAAACCATCTGAGACAATTCTATTTCGACTAAATCCTCTTAAATTAAAAGCGCCACCCAATCCATCTTGATTTAATTTAGTGTCAAAATAAGTTGATTTTAAATAAGATGGAATAATTCCAGAAGTTCTTAACTGCACACTCGCTCTTGACATTAAAATGAATTTAGAATTTGAAATTTTATCATAAGATCGTAAGCTGATTATATATTTTGAATACGATTCCGTACTTATCAATGAAGGAGAGATCACTAAAAAAGATTCAAACCATTTTCCTTTTGAACAATAATTTTGATTGTTCCTTTTTTCATAAACCATTCCAACGGATACATAATTTATCAATCCACCTTTTATTTCATCGTTTTGTATTAAGTCTAAATTGTTATAAAAAGCATACAAACTTGTGTCCGATTGATCGTGTTTTATCGTTAATTTATTAAAAGTGAAACCAACCAATAAACGTAAATAGGGTGATTTTAAATGTCGTTGGTAATCAAATCGAAAGCGTGTTAATTCTCGATGGATTGAATAAAAATTTTCATTTAAATAACTTTGATGAAGCGGATTTTCAAAACCGGGATTATAAATCGATTGATGACCATTATAACCATAAAAATCATACGATTTGTCATTTAGATAGGTTGCTTCAATGAATGTTTTAGCTTTTTTGAATAAATTATCCGTTTCATATACCGACTGAATTTGAAAGCTTTTTGAAGTGGTATTAAATACTTTTAAAAAGACGTTTTCAGAATAGTTTTCAGAATTTCTGTCGTTGTATTTAAAATAATTGACAAC
>CANJKA010000213.1 GCA_947474675.1 Flavobacteriales bacterium | reverse complement strand
GCTTCTTGTAAACTAATGGTGTTTATCAATAATCCTTGGTTAGGAATTATTACGCTTCTACCTTGTAATCTTGCTAATGCAGCTTTCGCATTTCCTAATTTTTCAAATATTTCAGTTGTCCGATAGATTTCTTCACTGATAGGCAATTCAGGAAGATTATTCCAAGGAATATTTCTATCTGGATTTATAGAATATAATTTAGCAGACATCGATTTGTATATTTTTTAATGTTTGTAATGTGATTTGACATCAAATATACACTTTAAAAAAGTAGTAAACTAAAATAAATCTATTTTTTAATGTTTACTCATGTTTATGACATCAAAAAATAGATAAAACCATTTATTCAAATTCAATCAATACCGCACCCTTTTCTACAACCTGACCTTGAATAATGTGAATCGCCTTTACAGTACCAACACCTTCAGCTTTCAATACATTTTCCATTTTCATTGCTTCCAACGAAAGGATTTCATCACCAACAACTAATTCTTGTCCTACGGTAACAGCAATGTTTACAATACGTCCTGGCATTGGAGCTTGAAGTTCTTTTAGTTTTCTAACTTTCTGAACATCTAGACCTAAAGCAGCTATTAATTCATCCAATTCACCTTTCTTTTTCACTTCGAAAACACGGTGATTGATTTTAATTTTCAATTTATGATCTTCAGATTTTTCTTCTAAAATTTCCCCAAAGAAATCTTTTCCATTAAAAGTCAAGGTAAAAAAACGTTCATCATCCCATTTTATAACAGATCCACCACTACTTTTAGTTTCTTTCTCATCAATGATCCAAACACGATTTTCCATTTTCCTTAATTTTTTAAGCAAAAATAACACAAAGTATTCTTTTATTGACTTTTCTTAGAAATAATCTAAAATAATTTACTGAAAATGTCTCAATTTTAAATCAATATAAAGTACATTTGAAAAAAAAATTTGATGAAAACTATTCTCCTATTAATTCTTTTTTTTTCTTTTAATTTCTACTCTATTTCCCAGAATAGAAGAGAAACTTCTCACTTTTATGGTTTAGAGTTTCAGTATTCTTACTTTCAAACGAATATTAAAGCATTGAATAGTTTTTTAAATACCAATTATGGTCATTCAATTACAGATGTTAGACTTGTAGGTTTAAATTTTAAGGCATTAACAGAAGTAAATAGAAAACATAAATATGATTCTAATTTTAGTTTTGACTATGTTCTACCGACAACATACATGTCTACATCAGCAACACGTTCTTTTGATATAAAAGGATATCAATGGGGAATGATGATACTCGGAAACGATCTCCTTTACAAAAAGAAGAATGTAGATTTAATTTTTGGAACTGGTTTAAATGCAGGAAAATTTAAACTTCACGAAGACAATGAAACAACTACGGTCGATTTTTTCAATAAGTTTTTGGCTCCAAAACTTACTTCTGAATTTCGGTTAATTTTCGGTAAAATGTGTGTCGGAATAAGAGCCGAATATCAATACGATATTTCGAATAAAAGCTGGAAATCTACTACAAATGAATTCTTACCATTAACAAAATTCACAGGGTATAAAATTCAAGCTTTTGTTGGACTTGGCAAAGTAAATAGATAGGACATGTTTTATCTATTTGGTTTTGCGGAATCTGTAAGTTCAAAACAAAAATTTAACCTATTCAATAAAATAAGTAAACTAAAACTTTTCCATGTACTATAATTAAACTTCTTAGATCTTTTTTCTTTTCATCTAAGTTTCTCTTCCGACATTCAAAATAATTAATAGTCCTAAGAAAAGAGATATTTGTTTGAAAACCCTATATTTGTTTTGGATTTTATTGTTTAACCCAAAAGTTGCATTATTAGATTGAGTTCAACTAGATTAAGTTTATTTTTTTAACACCTATTTATTATATAAAATGCTAAAATCAATTTTAATTCTTGGAATTACATTATTTACATTTACAATCTTTTCTCAATTTGAACGTGGCGTAAAACAAATTGGCTTCACTACAGCTTTTAGCGGTTCTAATAGTGAATTAACAGGTCTAAAAACCAGTACTTTATACGTTAGATTTAATCCCAGTTTTAATTATTTTGTGAAAGATAATTTTTCAATTGGAGGAACTTTATTATTTACCTCTAATCAATCAATTCAAAAAATAAACAATACAACAAGTGGATCTAAAACGTTAATTTACGGATTAGGAATTTCGGCTAATAAATATTTTAAAATTAAAGACAATTTATTTTTTACGGTTAATAGTTTAGTTTCTTTTTCAAAATCGCAATCTCAAACTATTAATTCGAATTCTTCTACAAAATTTAATGGTTTTGGAATTTCCATAGCTCCGAGTTTAGTTTATCTATTTACTACTAAATTAGGCTTGACAGCTACTTTTGGGAGTCTATATTTTTCGAATTCTAAACTTGTTTCTGCATCAAATTCTTCATACACAAACTACGGAGCCAATTTTGGATTTTCTTCTTTAAATTTTGGGGTTATTTATAATTTTTAAGAAAAAATTTCAGCAATAGTTTTCATCGCCAGAAACATTTTCGCAGTATCAGGCAAATAAATAAATCCATATTTTAAATAGAATTTTTTTGCATTTTCGTCAATTGGATCAACTACTACTGCTAAAGAACCAATTGTGGAAGATGCGTCTAAACATCTTTTAAGAGCATCTAAAAGTAATTTTTCACCAACACCTTTACCTTTAATACTTTTATCTACAGCTAATCTACCCAATAATGTGACGGGAATATTAGTATACGAATTAGGCAATTTATTTTTTATATTTTCTGGAATTAATTCTTGATCTATACTTGCACTTGAAAGCGTAAAATACCCTTTTACTTCATTTCGTTCATCTGCAAAAACAAAACAAGCAGCTAAATGTCTTTTAACATCCTGTTTCGCTTGTTGGTGAATATAAGTATCTAGAAGCTTTTGTCCACAATTAAATTTAGCTTTATTATGAGATGTATTTAATGGTTCAGTTAAATAAATCATAAAGAATTCATCATTTTTTTATAATTTAAAGCTGCATTTTTTAAAGCTAAATTAGCTGAAGATGGGTTAACTATTTCATCAAAGAAAATTTTCTGTTCCCTTTTTGAAGAAATAATTTTATTATTTTCTTCAATTATTTTGTTTGCTTTTTCTTGTACAGAAATTAAAATAAATTCAGTTAAGGTTCTGTATCCACCTATTCTTGCTGCGTATTCAAAAAATTCTTTTTGCTCTTTTGATAATTTTGTATCAAAGCGTGCTTTTTCAACAGTTCTCATAGTCCAAATTTTAATTAACAATTCGAATATACGGAGAATTAACGTACAATCAAAACAATTGTACGTTAATTCTCCGTATTTAAAAATTTATAAAAATGCCTTCTGATACTTTGAGGGCATTTTTTTTGATAGCAGGTTAGCGATTTGGTGGTTAGTTGTAATATGTTAATTTATAATCTTCAATTTGTAATTTTATTCTATTCCTTCACAACATACACCCAACTCCCGCCAATTTTCGCTGAAATAGAATGGTCATACATCGCTTCTGAATATACTGATGGTAAATAAAATTTCCCCAAATAGGTAGCGTTGAGTTTTATTTTAAATGATTTCGATTCATTCGGACCTAATGTGTAATAGCTATATACTCTGTCGTCTCGTATATCTTGGTATTGTGCTACAGATGTAATTAAACTTTCTTCATCCATTCTATTGTTGTGAATTTCCCATCCACTTGGGAATATTTGGGTTAAAGCCATGTCCTTATAAATCTTGTTAGTCGGATTTGAGATCAACACGTCTACATAAAATTCTAAACCTTGCGTTAATTTTCCAGGTTTTATTTTATTGCCTTTCATGTCGCTGTAATTCAAGGTCATTTTCAATCCTTTTGCCTCATTCGACTTATCTCCTATAAGTGGAATTCCAGCAACAATTACTTTGACGAAAAGTGTTGTTTTTCCTGTGTTTTTCACAGAAACCTGACCTTTATTTTTGATGTCTACATCCGAATATTTAACTTGAGAAAGGTTCTTAGTCGTGCTTTTATCAACGTTGACGTTATTGTCCAATTTATACGAATATTTCATTACATTTTCGCTTCCTTTTAATCCAGCATATTCACACATTGCGAGTAATCCATAAGCTGTTTCATTGGTACTCATCCATTCATTTGAACCCATTTTTTTAGCCAATTCTTTTACCAAAGCCGTTGCTTGTTGCTTTTTCCCAAGTAAACTCAAGGTTTCAATAATCATCGCTTCATCTCTTGATTCTGTTCCGAAACTGTACGATATTTCTCTGTAAGATTTAACGGTTGTTGGAAGTTTTAAAATCAATCGTTCCGCGACTTCTTTTTGTCCCACTAATTCATAGGCTGCTGCTAATCTCCATTTGGCAACAGACGAAATATTACTTTCTTCTCTCAATCGATTCATCGCACCTAATTCTGCTTGATTGCACAATGCAAGTGTATATAAACGGTATGCTTGCGTTAATTCATAGGATTGTTTACCTTCGTAATGGGTGTAATAATTATTTGAACTGCTCCAGTTTTTAGCTTGTTCTTTTTGGTATTCTACCCATTTCGATTTCATGGTTGCTGGAATATTATACCCTCTTTTTTCTGCTTCCATTATAAAATGACCCGCATAATTTGTCCCCCATTCATTTTCACTCGATTCTCCTGGCCAATATGAAAAACCTCCATTTACTGTTTGAAATAATTGAATGCGTTTAATTCCAGCTTTAATATTCTCAGAAATTTTTAGCTTTTGTTTTTCATCTACATCTGTTAAATTGGCCAAAAATAATTGTGGAAAAACAGAAGAAGTTGTTTGTTCAATACAGCCATGTGGATATTGAATCAAATAGTTCAACCTTTTTTCGAATCCAAAAGCTGGAAGTGTTGAAAATTCTACAGTTGCTTTATTGGTTCCGTACATCCCTTTAAAATTTATCATAGATTTCCCTTCTTTTCCTGGTTCTAAAATAAGTTCAGCCGTTTCATACATCACTGGATTAGATGGACGAACATCGATTTCAATTTCATCAACCGCTGACTCTTTTCCACTTATTGCCGTGACTTTAACTTTCGCAATTCCAATTCTTGAAGCAACGAGTAACCTGAAGTTAATTACCTCATCTCCAATATCATTAAAATGAAGCGTTTGAACTGTTTTCCCTTCTATTTTCAATAAATCATTTACTTCAATTTTTACCGTAACATCTTTCACAAATTTCTCCATTGCAAAAATATTTACAGGCATGAACACTTCTTCAGTTGGACCTAAAACACGGGGTAAAGTCGCTAATACCATTAACGGTTTTTTGACTGCCACAGCTTTTTCTGTTGAACCGTACGCTTCCTCATTTCGAGCTACTACCATTACTCGTACTGATCCAATGTAATTTGGAATTTCAACTTTATG
>CANJKA010000212.1 GCA_947474675.1 Flavobacteriales bacterium | reverse complement strand
TTAAAAACAACGAGGGAGAAGTCATGTTACGTAGATTGTATGCCTACTTGCTAAATGTTATAATGCCTGAATTTGATTTACTGATTGTAGATGAAGCTCATAATTTCAAACACGGTACACAAGGTGATGTGTCCTATAGAAATCAAGTGGTTAGTCGATTGATGGGGGTTGTGTATGAAGAGGATGAAGTAATTTTTCAAGAGTTTCCTCAACTGAAAGAAAAGCTAAAACCGCTAGCTGGTAAAGTGATTTTATTGTCTGCTACTCCTTTGGATAACGGAGTGTATGAAATAGCAAATCAGTTGGATTGTTTTTTGCCAAATCATCCATATCGTAATCTTGAAGCAGAAGTTAAGTCCACGAGACTGAAAGCGGAGCTGGGTACTTTTATGATAAGAGGAGTAATGAATATTAAACTGGGAGGAGAGTCTATGAGTAGGAATCGTTATAGACACGAACACAGAAACGGTAACGTTTTAAGAGAAGTTGACGCCCCTGTCCAGACAATTTCCAATCCTTTTGATGCAGCTATGATAGCTACGTTACAATTAAAAACACTTGAGCAAATCAATACAACAAAAAACAATTCGTTTGAAATTGGTATGTTAGCAGGTTTTGAGTCTTTCAAAGTATCCAATAATAAAGAAATTGAGTACGAAGACTCCAACAGGAGAGATCAAAACAAATCAGTTGATTCCAATATAATTGAGAGTATTGCTAATTCTTATTACGATGAATTTAAGCAATTTCTGCCACATCCAAAACAGGATAATCTTGTAACAGAAGTATATAAAGAAATGCTGAAAGGCAATAAATCTTTAATTTTTGTTAGAAGGATTGCATCGGTGAATGAGTTAGAGAAACGATTGATTAATTTATACGAGGAAAATCAAGCTAAGAAAATAGAACGATATAAAAAGGACGGAAATATAATTATTTCTAAAATGCTGAAAGCGTTTCATGCAAGAAACGAGGCATTAGCAGAAAGCGATGTTTTAGAATTAGCTTCTGGAAGGTTGAAGGAATATTATTTGAATCAATTAGAAAGTCATATACCTCATAATGAATGGCCAATTCAAGTGGAGGAAATAAAACAAAGACTAATTGATTTATTAGATCATGCAACTGGAACAGAATTAGGGGACAAGTTAGATGCCCAATTGAAAATTCATTTGAATAGATCAACGATTAGTTCCATTTATCGAGAAATGTTATTGAGTTTAATCGTACAATATTCGGGTTGGAAAAATGAAGAGGAATTAGCGGATGGAGAGAAAGAAGAGCAAGCGAGATATTTTTTCCTAAAATACTTTAGTAGTAAACAATACATAGATGGTTATCGATTCAAAAAGAGATTAACCACAAAAGATTGGTTCAGATGTAATTACTATTACTTAACCGAAGTTCAAGGGATAACAATATCAGCAACAGGTCTTGATGCTCCACTTTCATTTGATGATAAAATTAAAACGGAAGCAAATAGAATAGATTACATAAACGATCGAATAGTAGAATCATTATCAAAAGGCGACGATAGTGCTGAAATCAATGAAATTTACAAGAAAAAAACCTTTTTTAATTATTTGTTTGATAGTATTTTAAAGGAGGAATTTGCTGTGTGGATTGAAACTAAATGGCAAGCCCTTGATATAGATTATCTAATCGATGAGTTAAATACATTACAAGAAATTTTACGAGGTATTTTCAGAAATGGATCTGGTTTGCTCCCCTGTTTTATTGCTGATTCAACAGAAGGAGAATTTGAAGATAATATCATTAAAGTTTTAAATGATACATTTCCTGAAGTCGTTAAGGAGATTAAAACTATTTTAATTGATTTTGATAAAATAGTTTCAGTCAATTTTTCTGATCGGTCAAGGATTAGATTTGCAATGTATAACCAATCACCAGTTTTACCAGCAAGTGGAGAGCATAGTAAAGATGTAACAGGTGTAGCAACTCAATTTAGAATGCCTGGTTTCCCTTATGTAGTAATCACTACAGATGTTTTGAAAGAAGGGGAAGATTTACACACGTATTGTTCCGACATATATCATTATGGAATTGCCTGGAACCCATCAGACATGGAGCAAAGAACAGGAAGAATAGATAGAATAAATTCCAAGAGTTATTTTAAGTTAAAAGAAACACAAAAAGTAACATTTGATGATTCATTACATGTATTTTATCCATACCTGTCGGATACACTGGAAGTTAATCAAGTAGTGAAAGTATTTAAAAAAATGAATGCTTTTATTGACACTTTTTACGATGTTACGATAAAAATAGATAAGGAATCTACAACTGCCTCAGATGAAATTGTGAGTCACATACCACCTCAAATAAAAAAGCAACTCAGCTCAAAATACGATTACGAAACTTTTGAAATTAAAACTGATTCTGATGAACCATTATATATTTCGAAAGATATAGGAGTTTCAAGACAAAATTTAATTGAAATCATTACTTCCCTCAAAAATTTAATCGAAGTTAAATACAAAGAGTTCATTAATCTTCCAAAATCGAGTTTTGACGGTTTAAGTCTGAAAGGAAGTGTTATTATAAATAATAGGAAAGGTCCATTTAAAATAACGTTTAAAAAAGGGAAAGAATTTCTTAAAATGTTTGTCGTGATTGATTCTACTATCACTAAATCGACTGAAATTAGACGTAAATCTGAACGAGATGAAATAAAAGATGTTTTATCTTCTAAAGAACTTATTTTAGCAGAAGATGATGACTTCCTAGTTGTTAGAGGTGTTTTTTCAACTCAATCTTCGACAGACACATTACTTCAAAAGTTAAATGAAATTATTGAAATTGCAGATGAAATTGAGGAGAAATATACTAATGCAGATTTGTCTGATAATTTTTAAAATCAATTAATAATAACCAATTGTTTAATATTTAAGTTTTGAGTGTCGGAGTACTATTTTCAAGGAGAAGGAGGTTTTCCATTTAAAATCAAACTCTCTGTCTACAACCATACCAACCACAATCACAAACAGAGAGTTAAACACTAATATCACCCTTTCAAAAAAGAAATCTGCCCCAAATGATACGATAAATGATTCATTCGACTCAACAAAACACTCAATTTATTTCTATGTGGTTCGTTGGCAAAATCTTCATCTGAAATCGTTGTATGTTTTTGCAACCATTCTTCCGCCTCGTAGCTATCAAAAGCAGCCGTTAATTTGGCATTAATAGCTGTCCAATATTCTCTTAATTCTATCACAGTAGTGGAATCATATTTCTTAAGGTCCGTATTTTTCAAATACGTTTCAAATAATTGAGGATACATCGGTTCACCAATTCCAAGCAAAGGCAACATTCTGTCGTGAACTGCTATTAAATGGCCTAGAAGGTAAACACCTGTGCTGCGATTAGGAGCAACTTCTTTCATCATATCTTCATTTGAAATTGCATCGAAGATCGTATTGGCTTGTGTAATTATTGCGTTCCAAGAATTAAGAGCCACAATTTTTGTTAATTGATTTGTCATGTTTTATATTTTAAGTACATTTGTTACACAAAGTTACTTTTATTAGTAACATAAGGTAACTAAAAGGAGATTATTTTAAAAAATAGTGGTTACTACTAAGTAACAAATTGGGGAAAACGAATGAAAGAAGTAAATTGCAATTGTCCTTTGAGTATGTCTTTAGCAGTAATTGGAGGGAAATGGAAACCTTTGATTATTTATTATTTAGACAAGTCACCAAAGAGATTTGGACAGTTAGATGTTTCAATCGAAGGCATCTCTAGAAAAGTCTTGACAACTCAACTGACGGAATTGGTGGAAGATGGATTGGTTGTTCGTACATCCTATTCGGAATCTCCTCCGAGAGTAGAATATAGTTTGACTGAAAAAGGAAAGGAGTTAATCCCAATCTTTGGTCAAATAGCGTCTTGGGGAAGTTATTTAGTCGATAAAAAAGGTGAAACACAAGCACTATAAAAAAGAATAGTATGGAAGGAATTCAATTTGATTTAGGGAAAGGATTTATTTTTAGTAAACACGTTCCGAAAGAAATCGCTCATTTTGATAGGGTATTTGATATCTTTAAAGAATTGCTGACACATACTTCTGGAAATGTGGAAGAAGCTTTTGAATGGATGGATGTTCTGGATAAAGAATATAACATTTTCACCGATGAATACTCCTTAGCTGATTTTGAAGAAGATCTCAAGAAACGAGGATATATCAAAGAGGAAATCGATCCTGAAGATGGAAATACAGGCAAAGGAAAAGGGAAGAACTTGCTCACGGCAAAAATGGAATCTGCACTTCGTGAATTTGCATTGGATCAAATATTTGGTAAATTGAAGAAAAGCGGAATCGGAAACCACAGAACTTCAAAAATAGGAGTGGGGGATGAACGAGATGGAGACAGCCGAACGTTTCAATACGGAGATGATCTAGCCTTGGTAAACATGACCGAAAGTTTGAAAAACGCACAGATAAATCATGGAATATCAGACCTTAAACTCACTGAAAATGATCTAATCGTTGAAGAGACAAAACACAAAGCTCAAATGAGTACAGTGTTGATGATTGACATTAGTCACTCGATGATTTTATATGGAGAAGATCGAATCACGCCGGCGAAAAAAGTAGCGATGGCTTTGGTGGAATTAATCAATCGGAAATACCCAAAAGATACGATAGACATTATCGTTTTCGGAAACGAAGCATGGCCGATCAAAGTAAAAGATTTACCGTATTTAAAAGTAGGTCCTTATCACACCAATACAGTAGCAGGCTTAGAATTAGCGATGGATATTTTGCGCAGAAAACGAAATACCAACAAACAAATCTTCATGATTACTGATGGTAAACCAAGTTGTATCAAACTACCAAATGGTGAATTTTACAGAAACAGCAACGGATTGGATGAAATGATTGTTGGGCAATGCCTAAACAAAGCGGCACAAGCTCGAAAATTAAAAATTCCGATTACCACATTTATGATTGCGCAAGATCCTTATTTAAGAGAATTTGTTGAGTTATTTACGGCCCAAAACAAAGGAAAAGCGTTCCTAACAGGATTATCAGGATTGGGACAAATGATATTTGAAGATTACGAAAAAAACAGAGTAAAAAGAATTTAATAAACGCATTAAAACAGTCAAAATGAAAAAAGAAATCACATTCAAAGAATTAAAAGATTCAGGATACAAAGACCAATCGATCAACGAAGAGATGCAAGCAAATCTTTCGAGAAAAATTAAAGCAAAAGAAACCGTTTTCGCAGGTTTATGGGGATACGAAGATACCGTTGTTCCGCAATTGAAAAAAGCAATTCTTGCTGGACATCACATCAATTTATTAGGATTACGTGGTCAAGCAAAAACGAGAATTGCTCGTAATATGATTGAATTATTAGACGAATACATGCCAATTGTGAAAGGTTCTGAAATCAATGACAGTCCTTTTCATCC
>CANJKA010000211.1 GCA_947474675.1 Flavobacteriales bacterium | reverse complement strand
GGAATTGTTGCATTTTCAGAAACTCAATTGAAATGTATTTATGATAATTTAACTCCTCAAACGGCAGCATTATTAAATGAAAAAATCGAAGAAGGAACCATTTTTTTTAAAGCACTTGAAAACGTTCAAGGCGAAGAATGTGATCAATTAGTGATTAGTCTTGGTTATGCGAAAAATTTAGAAGGTGATTTCAATATGCGCTTTGGTCCATTGAATCAAAAATCTGGTTCAAAAAGATTAAATGTTTTATTGACAAGAGCAAAAGAATCGATTGATTTCATAACTTCTATTAAATCAACAGATTTTAAAATAAGTGATAATGAATCAATTAATTTACTTCGTTTGTTCATTATTCAAATGGAAGAAAATTCTAAAAATAATTTAAATCAAAAGCATTTGAGCAAATTTCCATATGGACTAGAACCGCATTACAGTTCTACATCAAATACAAATATTTGCTTTCCTTCTATATATACAACACTTCAAAACGCAACTGAATTAATTACTTTTCAAAATGTATTAGAAAATAGAAAATGGAAAGTTAGTTATTAAAAAAAAATCCTTATTCTACAATGAGAACAAGGATTTCATTTTTTTAATCAACTTATTTTTTAAAGGAACTAAACCAACTAAAGAGCAGCACTAGAACAAGGAAAAGCTCTATCTACCTTTTTAAATAAACCTTGTAAAACTTTACCCGGTCCAACTTCTATAACTTCAGAAGCTCCATCAGCTATCATTTGATTCATTGTTTGCGTCCATCTTACTGGAGCAGTTAATTGCGATACTAAATTACG
This sequence comes from Flavobacteriales bacterium, assembly GCA_947474675.1. Lineage (GTDB taxonomy): Bacteria > Bacteroidota > Bacteroidia > Flavobacteriales_D > Crocinitomicaceae > CAIUKX01. The sequence goes on along the minus strand of CANJKA010000211.1, from coordinate 4,786 downwards.
CTTAATCTCTTCAGGGTCAGAAACTCCAGTAGCTGTAACATTTTGATAAATAGGACATTTAGGCTGATTGAATATTGTGTTTTCAATAGCAGTTGCCAATTCTTCACGAGCCGGTTCCATCAAAGGAGAATGAAAAGCACCACCTACAGGTAAAACCAATGCACGTTTTGCTCCAGCCTCTGTCAATTTCACACACGCTTCCTCAATAGCATTAACAGAACCTGAAATTACTAATTGTCCAGGACAGTTATAATTAGCTGCAACAACAACACCGTTAATTTCCTTACAAATATTTTCAACGATTTCGTCATCTAATCCAAGAATAGCAGCCATAGTTGATGGTTCAATTTCACATGCCTTTTGCATTGCTAGAGCACGTTTATAAACCAATCTAAGAGCATCTTCAAAACTCAAAGTTCCATTCGCTACCAAAGCAGAAAATTCGCCTAAAGAGTGACCAGCAACCATATCAGGCTGAAAAGATTCGCCTAAACACGCAGCTAAAATTGTAGAATGTAGAAAAATTGCAGGTTGAGTAACTTTTGTTTGTTTTAATTCATCTTCTGAACCTTCAAACATTATTTTTGTGATATCAAAACCAAGAACTTCATTTGCCTTATTGAACATTTCTTTAGCTAAAGAAGAGTTATCATAAAGATCTTTACCCATTCCTGTAAATTGTGCCCCTTGTCCAGGGAAAACATATGCTTTCATATTAAATAGAATTTCATTTTAGTAGTGCAAAAGTAAGCAAATTGAACTATCGTAACAACTTTAAACAACAAAAGACCCAAGTCACTAAAAAATTAGAAGTTCTAATTCATTAATGCCTTGGGTCTTAAAACTTTTTATCAAAAAATAATTATTTTCTAATAACCAATTTCTCTGTTGAAACAACACCATTAGCAACAAAAGTAACCATATAAACACCATTTGCAATTGCATCTGTGTTGATAGTTAAATTATGAGAACCTGAAGTTGTAGATCCTAAATTGTTAGAATAAACTGTTTTACCTGATAAATCAGTAACTGTAACTGAAACTGAAGATTGATCTTTCAAATTGAAAGAAACATTCGCTACAGAACTAGCTGGGTTAGGGTAAACAGTAACGTCAAAATTATTTGAAAGTTCTTCAATACCTAAAGTAGAGATTGAAGAAAGACGAATCATGATAGCATTTGGATCAGCTAAACCAGTTGTAGTTCCATCCGCTAAAATTGCTCCAACAGTTCCTTCAGGTGAAGCTTGAGCCATTCCTAAACGTAAAGTGTTATCTGCATTTTCTGCTCTGTGAAAATTAACTCTGTATAAACCAGGTACTAAATCAACAGCACCATCAACAGCGTTTAAACGTAACCACGTTCCAAACATTGTAGGGTCAATATCAACTGAGGTAGTTAAAACAACTTCAGACCAAGTATCTGTAGCACCATCGTATTTATCAACTGAAGCATGAACAAAATCCTGAACTCCTGCCGGTTGAACTGAAGGAATATATGTAAGAATTGAACCAACAGAATAATTGTCAAAAACGTTCATGTAATTATACCAAGCAGTTAATGGATTAGCAGTAAATCCAGTTAAATAAGATGTCATTACTCCATTATCTCTTCCATAATCATTACCCCCCACTACAATTCCTCTAAAAGAAGTTGTATCATTTGTTAAATAATCATCAGTTGTTCCTAAAGATGTAGAAACCAAAACATCATAGGTACCAGGAATAATAGGATTAAAAGGAGTTGTAATATGGAAAGTATCAGTTTGATTCATTGCTAAATTTCCACCAATTACAGTTCCTAATCCACTCATTGCATCATAACCTGTAGAAGTTGCATGAATTTGGAAATTTGTTTGAGTTTGAGTTCCGATGTTTGAAGCTACTGTTCTAAAAACTTGACCAGGAAAAGAAACCTGACTCGTTGGAATTAAATAATAATCACAACCTTGAGTAGTTGCAGTATCAGTTCCCATGAAAGAATAATCCATGTATCCATCATTAACAAAAGTTTCTCTCAATGAAACATCATCGACAGCCCAAAACCAATCATAATGACCTACATAATGAAATCTAATTTGAACTTGAGCAAATCCAGCAATATTAGCTGAAGCAACATTGATTAAAACATGACTAGGATCTCCAGAATTTTCATTAACCGGAACCGTAGCGTTAATTTGAATTGGAACCCATGTTACACCATTATCATTTGAGAATTCAACGAAATAAGTTTCTTGAAAATGTCTGAAAATATTATCAAATTCCAAAGTAATAGAAGTACCAACAGTTAATGCTGATAAATCAATAGCCCCCGTATAGGTAAAATATGCATCTTGTATACCTGCAGATCCAGCTCCATCAGAATCAACAAAACCAAAATTTCCACCTGAAGTAGAGTTAAAAACTGTTGGGAAATTTTTTCCAGCAACCGATTGATCAATTAAAGATTGAGTAAGAGCCGAAGCAATTCCCCACTTTCCTGTAGCTCCAACATGAGCAGCACCTGTTGATTGAACCCAATCAGAAGAAGTACTAAAATCATTTTGAAATAAAATATCACCAGCTACTTTTTCAGTTGAAGGTTTTGCTGAAGATTTTTTAGCAACACTATTTGTATTTTTAGACAAATGATGGGATGTTGATTGCTTCACAGTTTGTGCATTTACAGTAACACCTGCAACAAGACAAACTAAACTTAAATAGATTTTTCTCATAGTATATATAGCGTTTTATAATTTATTAATTCTGTAAAAATAAGTCTTTTAGTAATTCAATCGACATTAATTTAAAAATAATTTAACAAAAAGTATTTAAAAGGTTAAATATCACAAACAAAAACTACTTAATTAGTTTAATAAACACCACTGAATTTGTTCGAAAAAAACAACAATAAGGCCATATACAACACTTGTAATAAATAAATAAAAGAAGTAATAAATTTAAGAATCGAAGGAATTAATTTCGATAAAATTAAATTAGATAATTACACAGAATGAGCTATCTTTTTCTTCATAACTGACATTAGTTTTTAAAACATAAAAATTTATTAATCAAGCTATTATCTTTTTAAAATAAATTAGAATTACAGAAAATTCACAATGTTAAATACAACTTAATATAGAGTAAAAAAAATTAATTTAGAAGAAAAAAATAACTAAAAAAGATCTAACTTTAGCTTACTTATTTTTAATTTTGAAAAGGTCATTGAATAGTAGCCTAGTCAAGATTAAGTAATTTAAATTATAACTGTAATATAAATTAGTTTTTTATAAAAAAAAATGAATTCAACAAAAAAATTGATTGTTCACAACTTAAAAAGCTAATAAACTTCAAATAAAGCCTTTAAAAGCAATAAATATTAAATTACAGATTAAAAACAAATTAAAAAAAGTAGTATTATTTAATTAATTTTTTAGAATCTTTTTCAGCTCTTCTAGAAGCAGATTTAGCAGCACGTTTCTTTCTGGCCTTTTTTCTTCTCTTATTTATTTTATTTATTTCTTTATTTGCATGTGCACGAACCATTTTATCACGAGCACCAACAGTTGAATTATGATCAGAATGATTATCATAATTTGGTTGGTATGGTTTGTTTGTACAATTCAACCCGAGTATCAAGATCAAGAAGATAAACAGTTTACGAATCATACTTAGCATATATATATAAAATTAATTTAATGAACTTAGGCATTAAATATTAGAATTGCAACAAATATATAATTTAAATTTTAAAAAAAGAGAGGTAAATTAAACCAAAACAATTTATATATTAACGATAAATTGTTAATTATTCTTTTACCGATTGAATAAACGTTTTTCCATTAAAAACAAAATTACATGAGCAGATTGAAACACGTTCAAAAGTATCAGTAATTATTTCATCATTAATTGCATTATTAACAGATGCTTTACAAGTACAAGTTTGTGTCAAATCATCGGTTTTATAGACAGTATTTATTGTTTTAGTTAAAGGATCAAATAATATTTCTGTGTCAAAATCTCTCAAAAAAGTTGAAAATGAAAATTCTTCAACAAATTTGAAACCATCAAACTTCACCAATGAAATGTAATTTGTATAACACTTTGAACAACTTTGAACACCACCTTGCAAAAGATATTTAACACCTTCAGAAGTATTTAAAGAATCAATATTATAATATCCATCAACATTAAAAACAAAATATGGATTGAAAGCATCTTCAATTTTATTTTGATTCATTATCAAGGGATGACTTAAACCTGAATAAAACATCAAAGAAATATCAGATTTATAACTCCCACCTGTATTTTCTGGAAAAGAAAAATTATACAATTTACGATCATCTGACACAACAACATCAATATATTCATTCAATGATTTGTATACATCTCTTTTAATAAAATCAGGATGAATCACTAATTGTGATAAAGCATTTTCAATTCGATTTTGATAAATCCATTGCAGTGTAAAAACGTCAATTGAATCTGATAAATCATCATTAAATTCATTTAAATCATTTAATTCTTTCTCTGATAATTCTAATTTTTCTAACGCAAATAACTCTTTCCCAAAAGGAGATAATTCATTGTAAAAAATAATCGATTCTTTGACCTTATGAATTAAAGAACTGAATAAAGTCGAATCCTGAGCCACCGATTGAAACAGAAAAAAAAAGGAAATTAAGAAAGAAAAGTATTTTAAATTATTCATCTAAAAGCTATAAACGATTTTTTCAAGCTAAAATAGGTATAAAATTAAAAAGAATAAAAAAAGCCCGACAACTTTCGTTATCAGGCTTTAGTACTCG
>CANJKA010000210.1 GCA_947474675.1 Flavobacteriales bacterium | reverse complement strand
GTTTATCGTTTATTTTCAAAAAATAATTTCATCAAATCACTGCATTCCTTTTCCATTATTCCGTTGATAATTAATGTTTTTGGATGATATAATTCATTTTTAAATCTTCCTGCTCCACGTTTTTCATCTCTTGCACCAAATACGATTTTATCTATTTGTGACCAATACAATGCACCTGCACACATAACACATGGTTCTATCGTGATATACATGGTGCAACCTGTTAAATATTTTCCACCTATATTTTCTGAAGCAGCGGTGATTGCTTGTATTTCTGCGTGAGCTGTTACGTCGTGTAACATTTCAGTGAAATTATGGGTACGGGCGATGATTTGATTATTCGCTACGACAACAGCTCCAACAGGAATTTCACCAAGGGAAAACGCTTTTTCAGCTTCCATATATGCTTGACGCATATAATAATCGTCATTAAATGGTGTTATCATAATCTAAATTGTTGGTTTATGTCTTAATTTACCTAAATAGGTGACTTTATAAGCATAATCTGGATTTACTTTATCCAAATTAGGTACGTAAGGTGTAATGTTTCCAGATATATTTGATGATACTATTTGTGTAAAACTAGCGTCTAAAACAAGGTCTTTTCCTGTTGTCGAATAAAATTCAATCTTGTAATAATTCTTTTTAAAACCAAAACTTGAAAGTAAATCGACAATTTTAAATGTTGGATTTTTTTCAATCTTCAAACCATTATTAATGGGTATGGCACCAGTAGATAATGTATAATCATCTTCGTATCTTTTATGATTATAATTTCCGTCTTTTGAATTATTTAAGTCATAGCCTTCACCTACAAAACAAGAATGATCCAAACTATTTTTATCAACCAATTCTTTGATGCAAGGGTATTCAAAGTATAAATTTCTCCAGAAATAGGTAGCGTTGTGAACCCAGCCTAAAACACGTTGCTTATCTTCACTGACCAATGAATAGTTCTCAATTTTTCTAGCCTTTTCAGTTTCTTGATCACTCCATCTTTGTGGTTTGTAATTCATCTTTTTTAAATCTTCCGCTATAAAAAAGGTGGTGATGTGTCTCAATTGTTTTTGATAACCAAAATCTTGTACTCCTCTATTCCACCACCAATCAAGTCCAGTTCCACAGCTTCCCATTAACGAAGTTGCCCAAATAGAATTATGATATTCAATACCTGTACAACAATATATAACTAGCTTATTTGGATCAATCCCCATTTCTTCAAATAAAACAGGTTTATGGAAATGATCCCAATTATAATCAACGATTTTAGCTTTGTAATCGTAATTATTTCCCTTTAAACATTCATATAAATGATAAGATACAATATCTGAATTCTTCATAAATCCATCATATAAAGGATTAAATTCGAAACTTGGGGTTGAAGCATACGAATTCGAAAAAAGCATTTTATTGTTTAATTCCTTTAAAATGTATTTTTTCTGATTTATAAACCAATCTTTTAATTCTAATACTGCTGCTTCATCGTTATATTTTGGATTTTGTACAATTGCTTCTTTAACAATACCTGATACCCAATAATTGATCTCTGAATAACCATAAAAACTAAAATTAGCACTGTAACCCCATCGAGAAAAAACATAACGCAATGATTTTGATTGCCATTCTAAAGCTTCTTCATTGGTTAAATATTCTTTTCTACCACTTAATGCTAGTCCAATTTTATATGGGTTTTGGTACCAGCTAACATTACTCCAATCTGTTCCATCTGAATTAGAGCCATCTTGTAATTCAACATGATGGCGAAATACAATAAAATAAACCCCATTCTTTTCACATAACTCAACCATTTTATCAAAAGCATACATTTCATCTAACTTCCCGTTATAGTTATTATATACAGGCCAATCAGGTAATGCCGCTTGAGGTTGCATATCTAATCGGGTGAAATTTCCGCCAGCATCAATTAATTGTTGAACTCCTTTTAAATGATCTCTATTTTGTGAAGGTGTATAAGTTAGAAATCCTCCACTAGAAACATTATTTCCTCTTGCAACAAATGTCTCTCCTGTTTCGCTGTACGATAAATATCTATCCCTTTCAGTTCCAGTTTTTGAAGCAACTAAAACTCCTTTGTGTTTTGAAACTACCGTTGTAAACATTAAATCTAATTGAACTGGTGAAACTGAATTTTTTTTGAAAACTTGAATTTTAACTTTCCATTCGCCTAATTCATCTGGTGCAAAACGAACTCTCCACGAAAATGAAGTTGAATCATGCTCCCATTTATTATACGTGTGATCTTCTAAAAAAGGTTGATAATAAAACCCAAATCGTTTAGTTTGAATTCCGGATGGAGAGATAAAAGTTACTTCAAAATTAATGTGCTCAGGATCATAGGGATTTAAACCTGTTGTGTCTCCATTCTTAAGAAATTTTTGAACATCATTATTGATCTTGTCAGAAAGTTTAAATCCAAATTCAGCTTTTTGATATTTACCAACAGAACCAGGAGTTTCTATTGGTTGACACCAAGCAGGTTGAATAAAACTCTCATCAGAAGGAAATCGAACAATAGAATGATTTTGAACTACCGGAAATTTTTTAGGGTGAATGTTTTGAGCATTAATAAAAGAACTGAAATAGAATAATAATGCTGTAAGAATAAATGCTTTCATTTTAAAATAATTAGGATTCTAAAAATAATTATGATACAAATTTATTAATACTGTTGATGTAATTTGCAGTTTTTTAAAAAAGAATGAACTTAATACAAATTCAGTTCTAAAAAAATCCATAATTTAGCTAAAATTAATTTATGATTTTATAAATGAAACTTACATACTCTATTTTATTTATCTGTTTATTTTCTCAATTTCTGAACGTTCAATCTCAGACTAAAAACACAATTCCTATTAGCGGAAAAGCATACAATCATAAATACACCGATCGAACTTTTACAGATTCAGATTTTGATACTTTAATCAAATTAAGTGAAGCTTTTTCGGGTTTACCGAAAGTTTCATCTTTTAATGTTGGAGCAACTTCTCCTCCTTTCTACAATTATTCAACAACTGAAAAGTGGCCAGCAGGTGCTTGGGGAAGAGGGTATGAAGACAATCCCGATATCTCTGAATGTGGTGGATCGCAAGGAGAAGGAAAAGTAAAATCAAATGGTGACTCAAAGTTTTACAAAACAAAATATGGATGTCACCCACTCAATAGAGACGCTTCATTTTTTCTACAAGGTCACATTCATATTTATTTATCTGGTTATACATCTGCATTAAATGAACAAAAAATTAAAGATGGAGTTGATTTTTTACTAAATGAACAAATAAAAAAAGGCAAAAATAAAGGAGGATATATCTTTTGGTTCTACAGGTTAAATAAAACGAGTGTAGAAATGGAAAAACATTCAGTTAATAATGTAGACGATTATGTTGCAAGTCATGTTCTCGCAGTTCTTTCTGAATATTATCTATCAAAATTCGAATACAAAAGAGCTGAAGTATTAGCGGCTATAAATCTTTCTGTAAAATTTTTACAAGAAAGAGTGAGCTGGGATAATACGAAAAGAAATTTATTACATGTCAACAACAACACGAGAGGTTTAGCATTGTGGGCATTATCTCTATCCTATAAAATCACGAAAAATCTAGAAACTTACCAATTAATCAAAAAGATTGCTAACCTTGAAGTGATTGAGCAAAGTCCTGATGGTCAATGGAGAACTGGTGGAATTGAAGAACCAGCTGATATTTCAGGTACTGGTAAAATTGTTGTTCTTCAACATGACCAAAAGATATTTTATCATTTTATGGCATTACGCGGATTAGTAGAAATGTTTAGTATCATGCCCGATACAGATGAGTATAAAGTAACTATTTATGAATCAATTAATAAAGCTTTAAACCATGTGATTAATTGTAGAATATTGGTTAACGCACCATTTTTACCAGAATCAGATCCCAATTGCCATCATTTATTAAACAATGAATTTAGATTATTATATTACTACAAGGCTGATAACGAACCTGAAATAAGTAATTGGACAGTTTATCGAGATGAGATTGAAAAATATATTGAAACATTGGTAAAACTAACCTATTATTCAAAAAACAGTATTTTTTATTCAGAACAAGACCATCTATATATCAAAAACTTAACCAACAGAATGGCCAAAGGTTTGAAAGGAACCAATCAAAATTATATAAAAGCGTTGCCTATGTATGTAACCTATATGAAGGCAATAAATACGAATACTTCAATTTTAGCATGGTAAAAGATTCTTTATGGTAAAATTGTTGTTGTTGTTCTTTTTTAGTATTTCAATCATGTCGATTTATGGACAAGGTGAAATATATGATAAAGAAGATGACTATTTAAAAATTCTTAAAAACGAAAATTCAACTTTAACAAAAGGACATAAAATAGGTCTTTATACAGATTTAGGTAAAATAAATATTCACACTAAAAAGTATTCGCAAGCATTAATTTATTTACTCAAAGCGAAAAATTTAAACAAAGAAGATTCATCTCAGTATTCTCATTATTATGTTGCTTTGGGAGAATTATTCAAAGAACTTCAAGCAACAAGCGTAGCAATAGAATATTATAAAAAAGCTTATTATTCTGATATAAATGATTTAGGAAAATATTTTCAGGCAGGTAATATTGGATTGTATTTAAATGTTAATCAACTAGATAGTGCTATTCTCTATTTTAAACATCAATTAAAAGCTGCAGTTAACCTTTCAGATTATATCGCCATTGCTTCTTCTTATAATAATATTGGAATTGCTTATTCTAGAAATAAAGATCAAAAAAAGGCACTATCTTATTTTTATAAGGCACTTCAAATAATGGATGAGAATAAATCCAAAAAAAGTGAAAATTTTGAAGGAGAAAAAGTAAGTTTCTTAAACAATGTTCAATCCAATATTGGGCAAAGTTTTGCCCTACTCGATCAATATCAAAAAGCCTTGAATTATATTGAACCTATCTATTCATTTAACGGAAACTATTTAAAAAATAGATTGTTCTTAGAAAGAGATCTAGTTCAGTGTTACCTAAAATTGAATCGAATTATCGAAGCAAAAAAAATTGTTTCTACTTTAAAACCCTTTTATAATAAATTTTCCAAATTAGCTTCACTTGATTTTTTAAACATCGAACTTAAAATTTCAATTTATGAAAAAAACTATCTTAAAAGTTCAAAATTAATTGTACAAATTGACAAAATTCAAAAATTGATAGATCTTGATAATACAATTTCAAATGATGTAATGAATGGAATTGTTTCACAATTATTAATTTCTGAATCTAAAACAAAATTAAACAATGAAAAAAGACAAAAAAATCATTTAGCCAAAATGGTTCAAATGGAAAAAAAAGAAAACATATTTATTACCTTTTTACTTATTGCTATTTGTTTAATTTTTATAATAATAGCTTATTTGTATGCGCAATTTTCTAAGAATAAACGGAAACAAAATCAACTAGAAAAAGATCTGTTTCAATTAGAAGATGAAAAACAAAAATTCAAAATTAAAGCACAAGAAAACTCTTTAACTGAATTTGTTATTTAAATTATTTTAAATAACAAATTCAGTTAAATAGTTTTATTGTGCTTTAATTTTGAATTTTTGTTTTTC
>CANJKA010000209.1 GCA_947474675.1 Flavobacteriales bacterium | reverse complement strand
TTAAAAACTTAAAAATTTCTAATTCAGGTGTATATGGAGGAAGTATTTATGGGATAAATTTTAGTGCTGCAAATGCATCTTCAACAATTCAAAAAAATAGAATTACTGGTTGCAGTGCGGCATCAACCTCAACTCCACAAATAATAGGTATTTATACAGGAAGTGCAGGTGTATTATTACTATACAATAACGTTATAACTTGTACGAATGGAGGTAATACAAATAATCTTCTGATGTATGGCATTTATTCAGGAAGTACTGCGACTATAACAGTTTATCATAATACGATAAGTTTAGGGGGGGCTCCTTCATCTGGTGGTTCCTCTTCTTGTTCTTTTTATTACGGAGGAGGAACCAACAATTTGATCATAGCTTGCAAAAATAATATTTTTCAAAATGTGAGAACAAATTCTGGAACAGCATCTGGAGCTCACGCATGTTATCAAGTTACAACAGCTGCAGCTATGACTGCGTCAGCATGTAATAATAATTTTTACTACGCTCCTGTTGATGCTAATTTTGCATATGCGGCAGGGGGGTACAGAACTGCTGCTGTATTCAATGTTAATACGCAAGGATATGGAGGAACATCAAGTAAATATTCATTATCATTGACAGTTACTCAATCTACTGGTGCGACACCGGGCGCAACCACTTCAAATGTTACAAATCAAGGTGCGGATTTATTTACAGGAGGAACTGTAACACAAGATAAAGACGACAATGCGAGAGATAATTCTCCATGGATAGGTGCGTTTGAAACGGTTACAGTTTTACCTATTGATTTATTGTATTTTGCAGGAAATAAAGAAGGTCGAGATAACGTGTTGTTTTGGGGAACAGCAAGTGAATTTAATAACGACTTTTTTACAATTGAAAAAACAAAAGATGGCGAGAATTTTGAATCTATCGGAAATATAAATGGTGCAGGAACCTCTTTGGAAAGTAATAATTATAATTTATATGATTATTCAGTGGAAAGAGTAATTAATTATTACAGATTAAAGCAAACAGATTTTGATGGAAAATCAACAACAACTGATTTAATTTCAATTGACAATACGGAAGATTCGAATTCAAAAATAATTGCTTATAAAACAAATATTTTAGGACAAGAAGTAACTGAAATGTACAGAGGTTTAGTGGTAATAGTTTATACGGATGGTACTTCAATTAAAGTAATTCAATAATTATTTTGGCATCATGAAAATTTATTATTTATTTATTTATTATTTTTTTAGTGGTAACTTTTTTTAATTTGAGAGGAGCCACAATTTACATTAAAACAACAGGGAATGATGGGACAGGTGCTGGAACTAGTGGTAATCCATACTTAACACTCAATAAAGCACTTTCTGTAATCTCATCTGGTGATATAATTGATATAGGTTCAGGTACATATTCAGGAGTTTTAAATTACGCACAAACAACAGCTGTAAATATAACCATACAAGGAGCTGGTGCCGGTACAACTATTTTTGACGGAGGTGCAGCTGATAGATGGTTAAGTATTAGTGGTACAGCTAATGTTTCAATAAGTGCAATGACAATTCAAAATATGACAATTGCAGGATTTGGCGCTGGTATTTATCATCAAAGTACAGGTACAGTCACAGTCACAAATGTAACATTTTCATCTTGCACTTCTACTGCTAGTGAAGGTGCTGGGATTTATTGTGCAACAGCGGGACACTTAACTATTTCAGGGTGTACTTTTTCAAGTAATGCAGCAGCGAAAGGAGCTGGGATAAGTTATCAAGGAACTGGTAACTTAACTGTTGGAACAAGCAGTGCCTTTGCAAGTAATACTGTAACTGCAGCAGGATTCGGTGCTGCAATTTATTGTGGTACAACAGCTACTTCTTGTTCTATCACAAATTCAACTTTTACAAGTAATCTTGGAAGTGGCGCAACGCTTGGACATGCTATTTATCTCGGGATTTCTTCCACGATAACTTCATGTACCTTTACAACTAATGGAGCTGCTGGTGGTGGTTATGGAACAATATTTTTATCTGTTGGCGGTACAATTAGTAGCTCCACCTTTACTTCCAATTTAGCATATTTTGGGGCGTCAATACGATTTATTGGCGCCTCAGCCTTGTCGATTACAAATTGTACTTTTACTTCTAATCGAGCTGAAAAAGGAGGGGTTATCAGTGCAACCGGCACAGGATCTGTGACAATTTCAAATTGTACAGCTACTTCTAATATTACTACTGGAGATGGTGCTGGGTTTAATATAGATAATGCAAGTGTGGTTCCAACTTTTTCTAATTGCACTTTTACTGCTGGAACAGGTGGAAGCGAGGGTGCTGGATATTTGAATTGTAGTAGTGCAACTTTTACAGATTGTATTTTTTCTAATAATATAACTACAACTGATAATCCAGGTATTAAGGTAGTTGGAGGAACAGTCCAATTTACCAGGTGTAAATTCACTGGAAATTCATGCACAAACGCAGTTACAAACTATGCAAGTAGTTTAAGTAATAATGGAGGAACTACGACATTAACTAGTTGTTTGTTTTATAGTAATGTAAGTCCTTCTGCTCAATCAGGAACAGGAGTAGTTGTAAATGTATCTGGAACACTAACTTTGATGAATTGTACAGTCGCTTCGAATACTGATGGATCTGCTGCTTTAATGCTGGTTGCGGGAACAATGACTGTTACTAATTGTATTATTTACAGTAACACTTCTACATATTCACTGAATAATACGGGAGGCACTGGAACAATGACTTATTCAAATTATAGCACTAAAAACGGAACATGGAATACCTTAACGGGAGTAATAACGACAGATCCTGGATTCACGAATACGGTTGGTAATGATTATTCCTTACGTTATTATTCACCTGCAATAAATAACGGAACATCTACCGGAGCTCCAGTTACTGATTATAGCAGCACTGCACGTCCTCAATATAGTGGTTATGATATGGGATGTTATGAATTTGTATGCGGAGCTTCATATTCAGGAGTTTACTATGTAGGTCCAACTGGCACATGGTCTACAATTACTTTAGCGTTATCAGAATTAAACAACTGTATGACAGACGATGTCATTTTAGAAATTCAATCAACTTATACAGATGCTTCAGAAACATATCCACTAGATTTTTCACACCTTCCCACTACATCGTCTATAACACTCACAATTCGACCAAAATCGGATGTAGCCTCAACCTTAACATTTGACGAAAGTTCGATTACAACCTTGTTATTATTTGATAATACAGATTATGTTACAATTGACGGTAGACCAGGAGGAGTTGGATCAAATCAATATATTACTATTGAAAACACAAGTACAGCTAGTGGAGGCTCAACAATAAAATTTATTAATGACGCAACCAACAATACAATCAAATATTGTACTTTGAAATCTAATTTCACTAGTTCAACTTGGGGGGTAGTTTGGTTCAGTACAACCACAGCAACAACTGGAAATGATAACAATACAATTACCTATTGTGTTATTGATGGAACGGCAGGAGCAACGGCTTCTCCAACCTCAGGTGTAGCTCAAAACGGAATTTATTCATTGGGAACAACTGCCAAAACAAATAGTGGAAATTCAATTACTTATAATGAATTCAAAGATATTTATATTGATGCAAATGGATCGACGAGTAGTATGATCTTTTTGGATGGTTACAACGATACGTGGACTATTTCAAACAACAGTTTTTATCAATCTAGTACAAGAACTTCAACAGGGGCAAATGTGGTAGGGTTTGAAGTGATTAACATTGACGATGGTGATGGCCATGTTATTAGTTCAAATTATATAGGAGGTAGTTCTGCCAGTGTAACGGGAACCTGGACAATAACGCAAGCCAGTACAAGTAGAACAAATTTTTACGGAATAGATTTAGCTGTAGGAACAACAACTGCAACTTCTGTTCAGGGAAATATTATTAAAAATATTACCTGGGGATTTTATAATGGAATGGATAATTTTGCATTTATATACTGTTCTTCTGGTAAAGTAAATATTGGTACCGTGACAGGGAATCAAATTGGGGCAACAACTGGAACAGGTTCAATTCAACTTGTTAGAACAAGTACGAGCACAGTTCCTAATATCTATGGAATTCAGGTGGTTTCTCTGAGTACGGTTTCTATTCAGAACAATATAATCGGTGCGATTAGTACATCTAATGTAAGTGGAGTTGGTTTTAATTTCTTTGGAATAGTTTCGTCTGGGGCGGCAGGTATTTTTACTATTAACTCAAATGTGATCGGTAGTACAACTTCAGCTGGTAGCATTGCAATTGGAGGTTCTTCAACAGCAGCTGGAGTTTGTGCCTTTACAGGAATCACAAATAGTGCTACTGGTCTTGCTACTATTAATACTAATACGGTTCGAAATTGTTCTGTTTATGGAACAGGAGCATCTGTAATAATAGGAGTAAATAATTCAGGTTCAGCAACTAATTCAACAATTAATTCAAATTCTTTTATTTCTCTAAGCAATGCAACTATTGGTTCTAATGGCTCTGCATTTATAAAAGTTATTTATAATACTTCAGTTTCTGCAATTGATATTTCAAGTAATACAATAACTTCAATTACTTGTAATAATGGCTATTTTATTGGAATCCAAGATCAAGTAGCGAGCACTGGAGCGCATACAATAACATTAAATATTATAGGAGGAACAACTAGTAATGACATTTCAATACCTTCGGCTTCTATGAGCAATACACATGGTATTTCTATCGGTAATACAGGAACGTATACTATTAATTCTAATTGTATTAGAAACATTACTCAATCAGGTGCAGCTATTCATCTTCTAAGTGGTATAAATGTAGAATCAACAGGTACCTATAATATGTCTAAAAATTATATTAAAAATTTAATAAACTCAAACACAGGAGCATATGCAGGAACTGTTTATGGAATATATTTTTCAGCTGCTAATGCATCTAGTACCATTCAAAAAAATAGAATTACTGGATGTAGTAGTGCTGGAACGTCAACGCCAACGGTAGCGGGGATTTGTATTGCTAGTACTGGAACTTTACTGATATATAATAATGTTATAACTTGCACAAATGGAGGTAATACAAATAATGTTTATTTATATGGGATTTATGCTAATACTACTTCAATATTGACGATTTACCACAATACAATAAGTATAGGGGGTTCTCCATCTTCTGGTTCAGCATCTTCTATGCCTTTTTTTCAATCATACAATGGAGGTGTTGGTTTAATTGTTGCTTGTAAAAATAATATTTTCCAGAATCTTCGAACAAACTCGGGTAGTGCTACTGGATCTCATTATTGTTACTATTTGTATACAGCTACTGCCATGACTGCGTCAGCATGTAATAATAATTTTTACTACGCACCAATTGATGCGGTATTTGCTAATGTTGGTGGAGTTGCTAAGACTGCTGCTCAGTTTAACTCCAATTCCCAAGGTTTTGGAGGGGTAGCGAGTAAATATTCATTAAGTTTAGCTGTTGATCAAACTACAGGTGTTGTTCCAGCTGCTACAACTGCTAATATTGTAAATCAAGGAGTGTATTTATCTGGAATTGTCCCTCAAGATCACGATGATAATGCTAGAAATAATCCACCATGGATTGGAGCTTTTGAAGCATATGTTGTTTTACCAATTGA
>CANJKA010000208.1 GCA_947474675.1 Flavobacteriales bacterium | reverse complement strand
TTCACTTTTTCAATCTATGGGTCCCAACTAAATTTAATAGGTGCGGGTTCAAACTTCGAAATTTTCAATCATAAATCTACTTTCAAATAACAATCAAACATTTACAATTAAAATACTACTCCCCCCATTTATTCAAAATATTCTTTTTCCAAAGCTCTTTTGCGAAATTTAGAAATACATCAGGACCATTTTTAAAGTTCTTATCAAACGTATATTCACCACCCATACTATCCTTTTCGGATACATGAACTTTATTATGACCTTTTAATAAAAACTTAGAATCTCCTTCATACATTATTATTTTCATTGGTATTGGACTGACATCGCTAACACACGTTATTTTATACATCATCCAAGTTTCTGCAATACCATCTTTGTCTAAATCAGTAATTTGAAATGTATTTTTTATAAATGAAACCACCAAATCTAAAGGGCAATCACATTCATAATCATATACTTTCCATCTTAATGTAAAATTATCTGCTTTTTCTTTTTTCAAGTAATGATAGCCAAAAAGTTCTGCATCCCTGCCTTCATTATGCTCGTCGTGCTTGAATTTTTTAGAAATATATTCACCTGTTTCAGTAGTAAAAGCGATGTGTTCACCTTCTTTATCTTTCCATGTGGATGAACTGATTATTTTACCTTCAAAAACAATTTCAGTTGGAAGATTATTCATAGCTAAATTTCCAAAAATTAAAGTATCCTTATTAATTTTTACAATTGGTTTGATTGAATTAATCGAGTCTGAATTATTGGAAGTTTTTGTATAAACTTTAGTCTGATTTTCAGTACACGACAATAGAATAATTGTAATAATTAGTAGTGAAAAAAGTTGTCTATTCATATGCAATAATAAGATAAAATTTTTCATTTTACTCGATTTTAAATTTTGAAATAGTATTTAATTTATCAATTTCTTCCCCTTTTTTATGAGGTTTTGTTCCAAAGTTTACTATTAATAATGAGCCTTTATAAAGTATAGGTTCACAAGGATTATCTAACAAGCCGTTCTCACCATTTGAAATATTGTTTTTCCAAATTTGAGAAATTGTATTTTGATTTAAATCAAGAATGTGAACACTGTTAAACATAAAATTAGCAATGAATATACGGTTCTTCGATTTATCATAAAAGAATCCATCACAACATCTTAAATTTTCAGAATCAACAATTATTTTTTGAGAAATCACTTTCCTTTCTTTTGAAAATTCAATTTTAGAAATCACTCCATCTCCAAAATTTCCGGCATAAAAATTTCCTTTACTATCAAAAGCGATTCCATCTGCTCCACCTTGATGTTCAAATCCTTTTTTCAATTTAAATTTACAAATTAAGTACTTTTCTAGATTCAAAGAATCGATACTAATTTTACTTTTATTTAACTCGTTTAACGAAAAGGAATAAATTCCACTTTCATCATTTTTAAGGTAGGTATCACTTATATAAATATTGTTTTTATACCATTTTAACCCATTTGCGAAATTCATTCCTTCTACTAAAATTTCAGTAGAAACAACTTTCCCTTTTTTAATATTAATTCTTATTAATCTAGATTGATTTTCTAAACCAGCAAATCCTTGATTATCGTTCATATATAAATTACCATCTGGACCAAAATCGATTCCCATTGGATGAACTTGATTAGATTTTGGATGTAACGGCAAACTATCTAACCATATTATAGGCTGTTCATTGGAATCAAATTTTATAATTTTACTTCCATTCTTTTTATAACTAGAAGGATTTGGAACAGTAAGAAATAATTCACCTTTTTTATTCATCGCCAGTGCATCTGGTGTGGTGCATGTTTCACCTAAATCTACAAATATTGTTGGTGGAGAAATTTGAATAGAGTCAACTGATTTAATTTCTTGTGAAAAAGAATTTATTGATAAAAAAAGGAGACAGAATTGTATAAAGGAGGTGTGTTTATTTTTCATTTTCTAAATTAATTGAAGTAATAAAAGTAGTGATTTTTAATTGATTTGGTTTGTGTGATTTTGTTTCCCCCTTTGGAGGGGTATTAAGGGGGAGGATTCGTGAATGGGGTTTTTCAGTAATTTATAGGATAACTCTCAAGAAAATCCTCCCCCTCGATCCCCCTCCAAAGGGGGAAGTGAAGCAGTTTCCTCACCAAAAAAGGGAAGAAAATAATTAACTCACAACAATTTCTCTCCCATTCCTAGACCATTCACTCCAAGAACCAACATACAAATTCGGAATTTCCAATCCTGCAGAAGCAATCGCCAAAAGAGTATGACAAGCAGTAACACCAGATCCACAATGAACAATTACATTCTCAGAAGATTTATTATTAAATATTTTCAGATATTTTTCTTTCAATTCTGAAGGAGATAAATAAAAACCATCCGGATTTAAATTAGTTAAAAAAGGGACATTAATAGCCGTTGGAATATGTCCAGCAATTAAATCAATTGGTTCAGTTAACCCTTTGTATCGATCTTCATCTCGAACATCTATAATTAAAAATTCATCATCTAAAATCGCCTTATCTATTCCGTTAATGTTAATCAAAGGTAATTTCCAATTTTCGATTTGATAGATTTCGCTTCGATTTGAAGTTTCTATTTTATCACTTGTAGGAAATCCTATTTTTAGAGCTGCTTGAAATCCACCATTTAAAACTTGTACTTTTTCATGCCCTATCGATTTTAACATCCACCAAAATCTAGAAGCTGCATTGGAACAATTCTTATCATCGTAAATAATTACTCGACTGCTTTTTGAAATTCCTAAAATCGAAAGAGTTTCAGAAAAATGTATTAATTGAGGTAACGGATGTCTCCCTCCTATTCCAAAATCTGATTGTATATCGGCTAATTGAGAATTTAAATCAACATGTAAAGCATCTTCCAAATGACATTTATCATAACTTTCTTTTGAATTTTTGTTATTGCTGGCATCAATAAGAATAAACTCTTCTGTTTGAAGGAGCATCAATAATTCGTTTGGACTTATTAAAGGTGTTAATTTCATAATTTGCATTATTATAAACTACAAAAGTAAAAGTAATCAAATTAACAAGAATGTAACACTTGATTAAAAAGAGAAATATTTCAATTTCATTATTTGATAAAAACTAAATTTCGTACCTTTGCACTTTCAAATTTGATTATGTCCGATACACGTTACAATCTAAGAGGAGTTTCTGCAGGTAAAGAAGATGTTCACAACGCAATTAAAAACGTTGATAAAGGTCTTTTTCCTCAAGCATTTTGCAAAATAGTTCCAGACACTCTTTCTGGTGATGAAGATTATTGCATAGTTATGCACGCTGATGGAGCAGGAACGAAATCTTCCCTTGCTTATATGTACTGGAAAAAAACAGGAGATATTTCTGTTTGGAAAGGTATAGCTCAAGATGCATTAATAATGAACATCGATGATCTTCTTTGTGTGGGTGCAACTGATAATATTTTACTTTCTTCAACAATTGGGAGAAATAAAAACTTGGTTCCTGGTGAAGTGATTTCTGAAATCATTAACGGAACGGAGACTTTATTAGAAGATCTTCGTAAACAGGGTATTGGAATTTATTCTACTGGCGGTGAAACTGCTGATGTGGGTGATTTAGTTCGTACAATTATTGTTGATTCAACAGTTGTTTGTAGAATGAAACGTTCTGAAGTTATTTCAAATCATACAATTAAAGGTGGAAATGTAATTGTTGGATTGGCTTCTTTTGGTCAGGCTACTTATGAAACTGAATACAACGGTGGAATGGGAAGCAACGGACTAACATCTGCTCGTCACGATGTTTTCTCTAAAGAATTAGCAACAGAATTTCCTGAAAGTTTTGATGCAAGTGTTCCGAGTGACCTAGTTTATTCTGGATCAAAAAAATTAACAGATTCAATCGAAAATTCTCCTATCAATGCAGGGAAATTGGTTTTATCTCCAACACGTACTTACGCTCCTGTTATTAAACAGATTTTAGACAAACATAGAAAAGACATTTGTGGAATGGTTCACTGTAGCGGTGGTGCTCAAACAAAAGTTCTTCATTTTGTTGATAATGTTCACATTGTGAAAAATAATTTATTTCCAATTCCTCCTCTTTTTAAATTAATTCAAGAAGAGTCTCAAACGGAATGGAAAGAAATGTACAAAGTTTTCAATATGGGACATAGAATGGAAATATACGTTTCTGAAGAAATTGCAGCTTCTATTATTGAGATTTCAAAATCATTCAATATCGATGCTCAAATTATTGGACATGTGGAAGATCATTCAGGTAAAAAATTGACGATTACTTCTGAATACGGAGAATTCGAATATTAGCGATTTTATCATTCTTCCCCCTTTGGAGGGGGATCGAGGGGGAGGATGAGAGAATCAAAGAAAAGTGTAATTATCAATAATATCCTCCCCCCTGCCCCCTCCAAAGGGGGAAAATTTAAAAAAATATGCAAGATTTACTAGGCAAATTAGAATCAGTTAATTACCGATTTATTGAGGTTGGAACATTAATTGTCGATCCAGATATTATTTCTGACATGGATCGCTATGTAAAGCTGAGTAAAGAATACCGTGACTTAGAGGAAATGGTGATTGCATACAAACAATACAAAAGTATTTTCGACAATTTAAACAGTGCTCGAGAATTATTAGAGACAGAAAAAGATCCTGAAATGCGAGAAATGGCAAAGATGGAAATTGATGATCTAGAAAAACAACGTCCAATCGTTGAAGAGCAAATAAAACTTTTACTAATCCCGAAAGATCCCGAAGACGATAAAAATGCCATTATGGAGTTACGTGCCGGAACGGGTGGTGACGAAGCGTGTATTTTCGTAGAAGATATTTTCAGGATGTACACGATGTTCTTCAAAGAAATGGGGTGGAAATATGAAATTATCAACTCTTCTGAAGGAAGTACAAAAGGATACAAAGAGATTTCAATGAACATCGAAGGTTTAGGACTTTATGGAATGTTAAAATTCGAATCTGGTGTTCATCGTGTTCAACGTGTTCCTGAAACTGAATCTCAAGGACGTGTTCATACTTCTGCAATAACTGTTGCGGTTTTACCTGAAGCAGAAGAAGTTGATTTTCAATTAGACATGGGAGATGTTCGTAGAGATACTTTCCGTGCATCTGGAGCGGGTGGTCAGCACATTAATAAGACTGAATCTGCAATTCGTTTGACTCATATTCCAACAGGATTAGTGGTTGAATGTCAAGATGGTCGTTCTCAACATAAAAATTTAGCACAAGCGATTACCGTAATGCGTTCTCGTTTATACCAAAGAGAATTGGATCGTGTACATGAAATCAGAGCTGCTCATCGTAAAACTCTAGTTTCTACTGGAGATAGATCTGCGAAAATTAGAACGTATAATTATCCACAAGGGCGTATTACTGATCACAGAATTGGGAAAACGATTTACAACCTTTCAGCTTTTATGAATGGAGATATTCAAGACATGATCGATTCATTGAAAATGGCTGAAAATGTTGAGAAAATGAAAGGGGAAGAAGTTGTTTAGACATTAGAAAAAAGACAATAGACCGCTTAGCTCAAAGACTTAAAAATTAAAAAAATGACACGTCAAGAACTCGTTGAACAAATTCGAATTAAAAAATCTTTCCTTTGTGTTGGATTGGATACTGATATTTCTAAAATTCCAGCTCATTTATTGGATACGGAAGATCCTATTTTCGAATT
>CANJKA010000207.1 GCA_947474675.1 Flavobacteriales bacterium | reverse complement strand
CCCTCCGACTCCACAAAGCAGTTTGGAGTGTGAGTATTGTGCACGAGTGCATTACTCACACGGAAAGCTGCTTTGTTTCTCAATACTGGCTCTCTAACTCAAACTGAAATATCCAATTTGCACTTGTTACTTTGTTTTGAAAATGATATGTATTCCAATACCATTTTTCTCTTACAGGATTTCTTTTGTTTTTAGCAACGTCAACCAAACTTAAAGCCATTGATTGAGTTATCAGTTTTCGCTTCGATCTGTTTTTAAATCCTTTCGCTTCTAAAATTTGAGAACCTTTTCCAATGACTGTTATTTCAGGTTTTTGAAAAGTCTATTGCAAGTATTTTATTGATTTTTTCTTCAACTATCGTTTGCCTTACATCTATAATTAATGGATGAATATGGGAAGACAATATTTCTTCGTATAATCCACTTTCTATTATTTTACGGATTTCATCTTGTAAAAACTGAATAATTTCTGCACTAGATTTTTCTATTTCAGAAACGATGTCAATCCGGTTATCAATGACATAAATTATGTCTTCAATATCGTGACTTGTTCTATAATCAGTCCCTCTTCCTTTGAATGCTTCAAATTTGGTCGCTAAAAAGCAAGGTACGGGTAGTATTTGAATTTCTTCGTCTAATGCAGTTACCAATTGTAAATCTTCAAAACCGATTTTGTACCATCTATTCGCAGGTCCAATCGGCCCATCTTCAGAAGGCATTATGTCAATTGGAATATCTTGGTATTTATAACTGCAAATTGCATGTCCATATGGATCTGGATGAATTTCTAATTGGGCTAAGCGCTCATTTAAAGTTACCCAGTTGCTAAATCCCATTATTTTAACCGTCATATCAATATCACCAGTTGGCCGAATTTCATCTGCGGCTGGATCATCGGTGTAAAGGCTTATCACTGAACCACCAACAAATACCATTTGACTTTTAAGTTCCTTTAATGCTTTCGCAACTTCAGCCACCACTCCAATATTGATGATTCTATTTTCCATTTAATATGCGTGTTTTTAATTCTTCCAATGCAATTGCGCGTTCCCTTGCTCTTCCTACTCTTAAGGCATCTACTAAGGCTAATAATTCATATAATTGAAAATCATTTTGAACCGCTTCTGTGACAGAAGGGAACAGTGGGGTGATACTTTGCCCTTTTACCGTTCCTTTTCCAGATGGCCAAACGTATTGATCTGTACTTTGAATGTTTTTATTTAGTGGACTAGCTGAATGCGAAGTTGGTATTCCTCTCACTACTGCTCCCGGATGTTGAGGAAAAGTATATCGAATACCGAATTGTAGAAAATCGAACAAAGCTGCTCTAAAGACTTTCTTTCCTTTTGAGTCGAGTAAACCAGCATATTTTGAGCGTGCCAATGATTTACTAACTTCTGATTGACTCATACACAGTGCTTCCGCCATTGGTTTTTGAAACCATATTTCATCTCCATAGGCAATGATTTTTAGTAAAACCACTATATCTTGAGGACTCATTGTTACTTGTTGTGCTTTCATGTGATCTATTATTCTATATTCCGATATGCGATATTACAAATTATATATTTAATTTACAAGTAATAGTAAAAAAATATTCCGTATCGGAATATGGAATATTTAAATTATAACTTCTCAAAACGTACTTGAATACCGACGTAAATAACAAAAGGTTTATTCCTTTTTCTTTAGCTTGATTTAAAATGAATTCACCTTTTCAAACTCCGAATCAACTCCTCCATCCTACCCAAATCTTCCTCAAAAAGGTTTGAAAACTCATCATCTTGCTCCACAAATCAGTTTGAAGTGTGAGTATTGTACAACAGTAAAATACTCACACTTAAGCTGCACTTCTTAATAAAGACTCACTTTCACATTCATTCTAAAACTATTTTACCACTGTAAATCTCCTTAATAAAAATTAGTTTGTTTTAATTAAATATACTTTTTACAGTTCAAGGTGTAATTTTTACATGTTTTACAGATTAATTATACATTTTACAGAGAAATTAATAAAAGGCGACCTCGCTTTTTGATCTACAATTTGCTGAAATTCAAAAACCATCATAAATAACTTTTAAATATTAACTACCAGCAAATCAAACGGATTAGTTATTGATTTACGTCCGTATGTTTTTAATTGTTGCACATAATTATTTTTTTCCCTCCTTAAAGTACTTGATGAGTTCACAACATTAGGAATACGACTTGAGAAAAATGATTACAAAATTTGACTTTCGTAAATCTTGTTTACATCAGAAAATGAAACAATTGGGGCAATTTCATTTTGACTTTTAAGGTATCTTGAGGAATGCACTAATTTTTTATTTGATTAAATTTTTGTTTCTGAACCTTTTTAAATATGTTTTTTTCATTATTTGAGCATACAAAACTAGAGACTTAGTTTTTTTTTGTATAGAATTATTAGCTTAAAAATTTTAAATTCTTGTTTAATGAATAAGATTTGTTAAACCCTAAATAATTTCTCATGGTAATTCAGAATTTATTTTTTTTATTATTGAGATATTGCTTTCTATTTTTGCCAATAAAATCTCTAGTTTAATATTCTCATGACCAGATCCTCCAATACTACTTGCTGCGTCGATTTCTGATGTATAAATAGCAAGGTCTGAAAGCGATTTTTTTAACATCGGTAAAAATTTAGCATATGTAAGAAAAATATCTGATTCAATACTATTTGGTTCCGCTTTTTTTAATTCAGAATTGATTTTTTCGTAGAGTTTATCGTATTGGTTTTCAAAATATTTCGTCGCATCCACACAAGATAATTCCATACAACTACTTATTTCTGCCTCAGATTTTTCATTTTCACATTTGTTTGTCCATGAAAAATCCTGAGCATACATTGAACTATACATTGCAAAAAATGATATTAATAAAATAATTTTCATATTATAGTAGTGTAATTTCGTTAATAATAACAAATATAGATAAAATCTCAATAGTGTCCTAAATAAATTTTAAAATTCAAATTTTCAACCATTTCATTGACTTTCATCGATGAAATGGTTATTTTTCAAAATAGTATCCCCTGTATTAATTTTGGAGGCGGTTCAATGTGCTCCTCATTATCTCCAACAAAACTGCTATATTTACAGCATTAATTTCCCCTATTAACATAGAACAGATGAGCAACGAAGTTATTTTATACAAAGATTTATTAGTCGGTATTAAAAACCGTGTTCGTCAAGGACAAATCAAAGTATTTCAAACTGCCAATGCTGAAATGCTGGCTACCTATTGGGATATTGGTAAAATGATACACGAACGCCAACTAGAAGAAGGTTGGGGAAAAGGTGTTATTCCTCGTTTGGCTGTGGACTTAAAAAACGAATTGAGTGAAGTAAAGGGATTTTCGGAAAGGAATTTAAAAAATATGGTTCAGTTTTATTCAGAATATCAATCATTTACATTTGGGCAACTACCAGTTGCCCAATTAAAAAACACGGAAAATTCAATTTTGCAACTGGCAGTTGCAAAATTAGAAAATAAGGAAAATATAATTCCGCCACTACCCATGTCGAAATTGCAAAATGATGAAATTCAATTAATTACAAAAATAAATTGGTCGCACCACATAATATTAATGCAAAAGGTAAAAGACCTACCACAGCGCTATTGGTATATGAAACAAGTAGCGGAACAAGGTTGGAGCAGAGATACATTAGTAGTACAAATTAAAAGCAAAATACATGAACGACAAGGTGCTGTAGTAAACAACTTTGATATTACTTTACCCGACATTCATTCCAACTTAGCCAAAAACTTATTCAAAGATCCGTATATTTTTGATTTTGCAACACTCAATACAGAATTTTCTGAACGTGAATTGGAATTAGAGCTCATAAAACACGTTGAGAAGTTTTTAGTAGAATTAGGTGCCGGTTTTGCCTTTGTGGGGAGACAATACAGACTAGAAGTAAGTGATACAGATTTCTCTCTCGATTTACTGTTTTACCACCTTAAAATGCGTTGTTTTGTAGTAATCGACTTAAAGAAAGGTGATTTTAAACCTGAATATGCAGGAAAAATGAATTTCTATTGCTCTGCTGTTGATGATATTTTAAAACACGAAACAGACAAACCAACAATAGGACTTATTTTGTGCCAAGGAAAAAACAAAGTATTTGCAGAGTACACTTTGCGTGATATGAATAAACCTATTGGAATTTCTGAATATGAATTGACTCGTATTTTACCTGACAACTTGAAAGGAAGTTTACCTAGCATTGAAGAGATTGAACAAAACTTAAATGAGTTGGGAATATAAGTTGGGAAGTAATAAAACTGCAATAATTCTTATCAAATAAAATTAATTATAAAACAAAAGCGCCTTCGGTTCCCCAAAGACGCTTCTATCCTATTCCAATCCACTATTAATTATTCCCGTAATATTGTTTATTTAATCCTGCTGAATCGAATGAAAACGCTTTTTCGCTTTCCGTTTTATCCAGTTTATTATTAATTGACAAACTCCAGATTACAATTTCCATGTAAAATAAGCGATCTTGCGCTTCTAAATTTGGATTGTATTCATCAACCAATTTACACAATGGCTCAATCTGGTTAAGTGCAGTATTGAAGTCAACATCTGTATCGGTGTAATTCAATTCTAGAACATTTTTTTCGAACCAATTGATTATGTCTGAATAAGGTGTTTTCACTCCTTCTTTTTCCAATTTTGGGATGCGTGGAAATGTTTTTTCAAATTCAGTCACAATTGCCTGATCGATTAACATTCTAGCTACTTCAGCAGCTCCTTCTTGTTCTCCTTCGTAAACTAATTCAATTTTCCCGGTGATGGATGGAACAATCGAAACAAAATCAACCAAACGAATGGCTGTTTTTTCAGCTCCTGTTTCAATTAATCGCAATTTTGCTGCAGCTATCAGGTTTTCCATTGCACTGATTGTTAAACGTGCACTTACTCCACTTTTAGCATCTACGTATTCGCTGTTACGGGCCTCAAAAGAAACTTGTTCCAGTAAATCTCTTGCGGTACCACAAATTGTAATACGTTCTTTGTCTGTATCCGAAATTTTCGCTTCTTGTTCCGTAATTTTTCTCGCTAATTCGATTGACTTTGGATAATGGGTAAAAATCTGTGATCCGATTCGATCTTTTAACGGAGTTACAATACTTCCTCTATTGGTATAGTCTTCTGGATTCGCTGTAAATATAAATTGAATATCCAAAGGCATTCTCAATTGAAAACCACGAATTTGTATGTCTCCTTCTTGCAAAATATTGAACAAAGAAACTTGTATTCTAGCTTGTAAATCTGGAAGTTCGTTTAGAACAAAAATACAACGATTCGCGCGAGGGATCATTCCATAATGTAAAACACGTTCGTCTGAATATGGTAATTTTAATGTAGCTGCTTTAATTGGATCAATGTCTCCAATCAAATCGGATACATTTACGTCTGGTGTCGCTAATTTTTCAAAAAATCGGTCCGAACGATGTACCCAAGAAATAGGCGTTTCATCTCCTTTTTCAGCCAAGAGATCTTTGCTGTACTTCGATATAGGATGAAAAGGACTGTCATTGATTTCAGAACCTTTCACAATTGGCATGTATTCGTCTAATAATTCAATCATATTACGAGCAATTCTCGTTTTTGCTTGACCACGTAATCCTAATAAATTGATGTGATGTCCAGCAAGAATTGCTTTTTT
>CANJKA010000206.1 GCA_947474675.1 Flavobacteriales bacterium | reverse complement strand
TTTATTAATGTTAGTGATTTTCTTCTTTCGATGGACTTTGCCCATCGTTAACAGATGACACCCTTTCAGGGTTTTAATGACATAAATAAAATATTATCAAACGATAATTCATAACTAGATTAATGAAAATTCGTTTTATACGTTCTAGCACATCAAAATAATTGTAATCTTTTAGACTTATTTATAGTGAAGTTATCTTTTTATTGTGTATTTTGTTGACTTTAAATTATTCGACTTATGATAAAAAATTACAAACTATTTATAGCTTTTTTTGGTTTTGTACCTTTTATGTTTTCTCAAAATGAATCACTTCAATATGCAGATCCTTCAAATTGTAGAGAAGGTGAAACTATTGAGTATTGTATTACTCATAAAATGATGCAAGAATTATTAAAGGATCCTCTTATTTTACAGCAGAACAAAGGAAATATACTTCTTCAATCGGCTTCTTTAGAAAAGATTAATAGTGGAGGAATTGAGAAAGGAGTTATTTATAAAATACCTGTAGTTTTTCATGTTCTTCATAATGGTGGAGTTGAAAATATTTCTAGAGCTCAAATTTTAGATGCTTTATTCATTTTAAATAGAGATTATAAGAGAGAAAACACCGATGCAAATACTGTTTCTGCTGTATTTCAAGGTATGCCTATTGATTGTGAAATTGAATTTGTTCTTGCGACTAAGGCTCCAAATGGTGCATGTTTTGGAGGTATTACGAGAACACAATCTATTTTGACAACAAATTTGGGTGATGATTCAAATGGAAATCCATTAGATAATGTTGAAGGAATTGACCAAGTTGATGCTATAGTTGCAGGAAATGATGTATATCAAGGACAATGGCCAGGTAATAAATACATGAATATTTTTGTTTGTAAAGTTGTTAATGGTGCTGCAGGTTATACCTATAATCCTTGGAGTTCAGGAATGAGTACAGGTATTTTTGTTTTACATGATTATGTGGGTACAATTGGTACATCTCAAGAATCTCATAGTAGAACTTTAACACATGAATCTGGACATTGGCTTAATTTATCTCATACCTGGGGTCCTAATAATAGTCCTGGAAATGCTTCAAGTTGTTCTGATGATGATGGTGTTCCTGATACTCCAATATGTATTGGTGTTTCTTCTTGTGCAATGAATTCGAATACGTGTAACGATTTATTGCCTGCTAATGGAGTTACAAGTTCTTGGACTACTGATGTTGTTGATAATGTTGAAAATTATATGGATTATTCATATTGTAGTAAAATGTTTACGCCTGGTCAAAAATCTAGAATGAGAGCTGCATTGATATCCTCAACTGGAGGAAGAAGTAATCTTTGGACTACATCAAATTTATTAGCTACTGGTGCTAATGGAACAACTACAGTATGTAAAGCTGAATTTTCGGCGAATAAAACAACTATTTGTGTCGGTGAATCAATAACATTTACAGATGACTCTTATAATGCTCCTTCTGGTTGGGCATGGACAATAACGGGGGGGACACCAGCTAGTTCAACATCTCAAAATCCAACAGTGGTTTATAATACACCTGGTTTTTATTCGGTTGTTTTGTCTGCAACTGATGGAGGAACTTCTGATAGTGAAACAAAAATTTCTTATATTCATGTTTTACCTTCTGCAACAGCTATTCCATTTTACGAAGGGTTCGAGAGTTATACAACTTTAAATAATTTAGACTTATGGTCTGTTTATGATCAAGGAGTAAATCGACCTTTTAGTATTTATTCAGGTACTGGTTATTCAGGTTCTAATTGTGTGAAATTGAATAATTTTAGTGAAACTTCTACTGGATCCATTGATGAATTAATTTCAGCTAAAATTGACTTATCTTTTTTAACTGCTTCAGATGTTGTTACGTTAAGTTTCCGTTATTCTTATAAAAAGCGATTAAGTGCTAATTCTGAAAGTTTAAGAATTATGGCCTCTAATAATTGTGGAGATACTTGGACTACTCGTAAGACAATTTCAGGAACTACTTTAGGATCATTATCCTCTCCTACTGCATGGACACCATCAACAATTAGTGATTGGTCAACTGTCCATGTAACGACGATTTCTTCTATTTACTATTCTTCTGATTTTAGATTTAAATTTAATTTTACTGGGAGTGGAGGAAATAACTTATTCATAGATGATATAAATATTTATTCTGGAGCTCCTTCAGATGTAATTGTTTTGGCGGGTGTTTCAGAAAACAGCTCAAATTTAAGTGAGGTAGAAGTTTATCCGAATCCAACTGACAACGAATTAAATGTTCATTTTTCAATTCCATCTGATGAAAATATTTTGCTTCAAATTCAAGATGTTTCTGGTAAAATAGCTCAAACACAAATTTTAAAAGCAAAGATGGGGTCAAA
Source organism: Flavobacteriales bacterium (assembly GCA_947474675.1). GTDB lineage: Bacteria > Bacteroidota > Bacteroidia > Flavobacteriales_D > Crocinitomicaceae > CAIUKX01. The sequence continues at coordinate 3,512 of CANJKA010000206.1, read as the reverse complement.
TTTAGTTATGTTAGATACTTCAATGCTATCTTCTGGTATTTATTTTGTTAATTTAAAAATGAATTCTGTTCAAAAAACAATTCAATTTGTTGTAAAATAACAATTTTTTGGTTTAATTTTTTTATCACATTATTAGATGAGACTGTTTGTTGACAGTCTCATTTTTTCTTTAAAACACACCTTTAGTCAATAATTCATACCGTTTATACTTTATTTTGTAGATTTTTTAATTGCTTTCAGTAAATTGCGTAAAATTTATATTATAACTCTAAACTATGAAAAAAAGATACCTTATTTTTTTATTGAATTTGTCTGTTTTCTCCAATTTTTACAGTCAACAAACATTAAATAGAACTATTGAACCTTCTAATTGTAGGGAAGGTGAGACTGTTGAGTATTGTTCAACTCATAAAAAAATGCAAGAACTTTTAAGTGATCCTTCTCAAAAGTCAAAACAGTTAGAATATGCTTTACTTCAAGAACAAGCTTTACAAAAAATCAAAAGTGGTGGAATTGAGAAAGGTGTAATTTATAAAATACCTGTTGTTTTTCATGTTCTTCACAATGGTGGAGTTGAAAATATTTCTAGAGAACAAATAATGGATGCACTTGTAATTATTAACCGAGATTATAAAAGAGAAAATACAGATGCAAATACGGTTGCTACTCCATTTCAGGGTTTACCCGTTGATGTTGAAATTGAATTTGTTTTAGCTACAAAAGCTCCAAATGGTGCATGCTTTGGAGGTATTACAAGAACAATTAGTCCTTTGACTTATGATGGTTCAAATGGAGGTGCTCAAGTTGATGCAATTGTAGCAGGTAATGATATTTATCAAGGTCAATGGTCAGGAAGCAAGTATATGAATATTTTTATTTGCCAAGAAATAGGAGGAGCAGCTGGTTATACTACAAATCCTTGGCAAACTGGAATGAAAAATGGTATCTGGGTTCTACATAATTATGTGGGTTCGATCGGAACATCTAGTGAAAATACTAGTAGAACTTTAACGCATGAATCTGGACATTGGCTTAATTTATCTCACACTTGGGGGCCAAATAATAATCCTGGAAATTCTGCAAGTTGTTCTGATGATGATGGTGTTTCTGATACTCCAATATGTATTGGTGTTTCTTCTTGTGCTATGAATTCAAATACTTGTAACGATTTAATGCCTGCGAATGGAGTTACAAGTTCTTGGACGACTGATGTTGTTGACAATGTAGAAAATTATATGGATTATTCGTATTGTTCTAAAATGTTTACACAAGGTCAAAAAGACAGAATGAGAGCTTCGTTGTTGTCTTCTGTTGGAGGAAGAAGTTCTGTTTGGACAAGTTCTAATCTTATTGCAACTGGAGCGAATGGAGCAACTACGCTTTGTAAAGCAGATTTTTTGTCAAATAAAACTGTGATTTGTGCGGGGGAAACTATTTCTTTTACAGATGATTCTTACAATGCTCCTTCTGGTTGGACATGGACTTTTACAGGAGGAACTCCATCGACTTCAATATTAAATAATCCTTCTGTAGTTTATAGTAATCCTGGTTTTTATTCTGTTACTTTAACTTCGACAGATGGAGCTACTTCAGATAGTGAAACTAAAACTTCCTATATTCATGTTCTGCCAGCGGCTAATTCAATTCCATTTTTTGAAGGTTTTGAGAGTTATACTTCTTTAAATTCTTTGGATTTATGGTCTGTTTATGATCAAGGTGCTAATCGTCCTTTTAGTATTTATTCAGGAACAGGATATTCAGGGACTAAATGTGTTAAATTGAATAATTTTTCTGAAACCTCTACAACTTCAGATGAATTAATATCTTCAAAAATTGATTTATCTTCTTTATCGACTTCTGATATTGTTACTTTAAGTTTCCGTTATTCTTATAAAAAGAAGACTTCAACAAACTCAGAAAGTTTAAAAATTATAGCTTCTAATAATTGTGGTTCAACATGGACAACTCGTAAAACTATTTCGGGAACAACTTTAGGAACTTTAACGTCAACTTCAGCATGGACACCATCAACAATTAGTGATTGGACAACCGTTCATTGTACCACAATATCTTCTATCTATTTCAATTCTAATTTTAGATTTAAGCTGAAGTTTGACGGAAGTGGAGGGAATAATTTATATGTCGATGATATAAATATTTACAGTGGAGCTCCTTCAGATAATATTGTCTTGTCGGTTAATTCTATTAATAACACTCTTTTAAGTGAATTAGAGGTTTATCCAAATCCTTCTGAAGGTGAATTAAATGTTCATTTCTCTATTCCTTCAGATGAAAATGTTTCTTTACAAATTCAAGATGTTACGGGAAAATTAATTCAAGCTCAAGTTGTAAAAGCGAAAACTGGTTCAAATTTAGTTTTACTTGATACTTCAACGCTAACTTCAGGAGTATATTTTGTGAACATACAGTTGAATAACATTCAAAAAACAATTCAGTTTGTTGTAAAATAGACCTTGTTAAGTTTATTAAAAAAGGGATAATTCATATTGAATTATCCCTTTTTTAATAATTGTCAGTTTAGTGTTTATTTAATTTGAAATCTGTATTTATTGAACCACTAATTTTTTAACAATTTTCTCGTTGTTATTAGTTGAAATAATACAAGTATAAAGCCCAACTGATGAATTAATTATTTCTAAATTCACTTTATTTTCACCAATTTTATTTATTACAACTTCTTTTGAAATTGTACGTCCTAATAAATCTTGAATTTCAATTGTGTATTTAGAGTTTTCTAGTGAAAAATATAAGATAGTGAAAGATCCATTATTTGGATTTGGAGAAATTGAAAAGTTTTTATTTTGAGATAAAGTAGATAATCCATTTGACATAGTTGAGCAACCAACTGCAATCAAATTTGCATCAGTCCATAAATTTTTTCGGAACCCGGTATTAGAATTTAACGCAGCTAATAATCTTGTTTTTTGTCCGTTTGTATACATTGCAGGACAATCCGTGTAATCCATGTAATTTTCATCATTTACTAGAGTAACACCTGCACATTTTGTCCCCAATTGTTCACAATTATTTGAACCAGCATAATATACGGCTGGAGTATCAGATACCCCATCACCTGGTGAGGAACAGTAATTTTCAAATGTATGATTTAGATTTAAATAATGACCTATTTCATGCGTTAATACATGACACATGTGGGCATTTAACGGGTCATTATATGCAGATGCACCTGTTCCATATTTACCTAAATATTTATCATTGTAAATTATTCCATCTATTCCCGCATTAGCATAAGAAGTACTCGGTAAAAATGCCCATCCAGATTGATACAAATCACCATTTCCAGCAGGATCTCGACATGTCCATACATTTAAATACTTATTACAAGGCCATCCTGATAATGACTTGATTGTTGAACCCAAATTATCAGGATCTCGCCCATTATAATTATTTGTATGATAAGTAACTCCAGTTGTTGTATTTCCATCTGGATCGATTGTCGCTAAGCAAAATTGAATTCCAATATTTGCTGC
>CANJKA010000205.1 GCA_947474675.1 Flavobacteriales bacterium | reverse complement strand
GCTCCAATAGAAGAATGCCATTTCTCCCAAGTTGATTTTCCTTTCTTAAAGATATGGATTTCACGAATGATACCCATATCTTCATTTCTATCTGTATTGTAGACGATTACCTTTTCTTCAATTTTATCTTTATTTAAATCTCCTGTTGCTTCTCCAATTATTTTATAGCCTTTGGGTACATCAATAGATTTATCGAAGTGACTCTCAATACTGTTTTCAGATTTAATTGATTCTTTTTCAGAAGCTTTTAATTTTGTTTTAGAAGTATTGTTGTTTGAACAAGAAGTCAGGAAAATTATGATGAAAGGAAATAATTTATTCATTTATAGTAAGTTGTGAAATATATAATCACAAATTTATAGTTTTAAAATGAACTACTTACATTTTCATTTCATTAAATTAACGAAAAGCTCCAACACTTTTAATTTTATCCATAATGATAATGTAGACATGGTATTGATGGATACTATCAATGTTAATTCCGAAATTCATAATTCTAGAATCTTGAAGGTAAACTAAGTCATTATGATTTGCATCACCATAGGTAAAAAGAAAGAAATGTTTGTCGCCAACAAGATCTAAAATATTGGTCATTAGTTGAAAGTCATTTTCTTTTATTTCTGAACGTCTTTCTTTGAATAAATTGAAAGGAATGTGGTATTCTTTTTCGAAAATTTCTTTAATCGCTCCATTTCCTTCGAAAAAAGCATCAATGTTTTCTACATCCCAGATCTCAAAACCTGAATATTCGACTACTGTGTTTTTAAAATCCTGAACTATCATATTGTTTTATTTTTATTTTCAAAAGTAATTCTTTTTTCTCTTTTTTAAGAATGATATCAATCAGTGTTTTAATGCTAGAGTTTTTAATTATGTGATTTAAATCATTTTTGAAAACTTGATAAATCTATTTCTTTGCGTTATATTTATAGATATATATCGATTATGAAAATTAAGATCTTAATATTTATTTCATTATTTTGCATGTGTGCGTGTACTTCTCCGAAAAAGACACTTAAAGTTGCTGTAGCATCAAATATGGAAGCAGCTTTTCAAGAAATTGTAAAGGAGTTTAAAAATGAAAATGAGAATGTTAAAATAGATGTTATAGTAACTTCTTCAGGGAAATTATACACTCAAATAGTTAATGGTGCTCCCTTTGATGTTTTTGTTTCTGCTGATTTTGATTATCCTGAAAAATTAATCAAAGAGGGAAAGGTAATTGGGAAAGTTATCGAATATGCTCAAGGAACACTTATTATATGGACTAAAAAAGAGGGAGATTTTTCGAATGTGAATTTTTTAGATTCAAAATATGAAAAGATAGCAATAGCAAATCCTGAAACGGCTCCTTACGGTAAAGCAGCTGTAGAATATTTGAAAAAAATAGGAGTTTACGAGAAAATTAAAAACAAACTTGTGTTTGCAGAAAGTATTGGTCAAGTGAATCATTTTGTTGAATCAAAAGTGGTCGATTTTGGATTTACTTCATCTTCAGTTGTAGCTGGTAAAAAGGAAAATTGGAAAGAAATAAATAAAAATGATTATTCTCCTATTCGACAAGGTATGTGTCAATTAATTCAATCAAAAGACAATGAAGTTGCGATTCATTTGCTCGAATTTATGCAATCTGAAAAAGCGAAGCGTATTTTGACTAAGTTTGGGTACAAAATAAAATAGAATGGATTTTGAGGTGATTTTCTTGACATTAAAGTTAGCGTTGATTACAACGTTTATACTTTTGTGTATAGGAATTCCTTTAGCTTATTGGTTAAATTATAGTTCTCGAAAATGGAAAGTATGGGTAGAAACAATCGTTAGCTTACCAATTGTTCTTCCTCCTACAGTTCTTGGATTTTACTTACTTTTTTGCTTTAGTCCCGAAAATTGGTTCGGTAAATTTTTAGATAATTGGTTTGGGATTCGGCTTGTTTTCAGTTTTACAGGACTTGTTATTGGATCAATAATTTACAGTTTTCCTTTTATGATTCAATCTATTCGTACTGGTTTTTCTCAAATTCCAAAATCGTATATGAATGAAGCATTGGTTTTAGGTAAATCAAAATGGGTGATCATTCGTAAAATACTTTTGCCTTCGATGAAAAACTCAATTTTGACAGGTTGCGTCTTGACTTTTTCTCATACAATTGGTGAATTTGGAGTTATATTAATGATTGGTGGAAATATTCCAGGGGAAACTAGAGTGATTTCAATTGCGCTTTTTGATGAGGTTGAAAAATTGAATTATCATACTGCTCATCAATATTCTGCAGCCTTATTAGTCGTAAGTTTCATTGTTCTTTTTATTGTTTATTCAAAAAGAAATAATCCATTTAGAAAAAAATGATGAAAATACAGATCTATAAGGAATTCTTTAAAAGTTCCAATCAATTTTTTATTGATGTTGATTTTTCAATGAAAAAAGGAAGTTTTAATGCTTTGTATGGAGGTTCTGGTTCTGGAAAAACTTCGATATTAAATGTGATTTCAGGAATTAAATATGCTGATAAAGGCAAGATATCAATTTCAGATATTGTTTGGTTAGATACAGAAAATAAGATAAATCTACCTGTTAATAAAAGAAAAATTGGAGTTGTTTTTCAAAATAGTGTTTTGTTCCCTCATTTGTCGGTCTATGAAAACATCCTTTTTTCAAAGGATAAAAATGATTCTTTTGATTTAATGAATGAATTAATCGAATTGTTTTCCATTTCTGATTTATTGAATTATTCTACTGACATACTTTCTGGGGGACAAAAACAAAAAGTGGCAATCGTTCGAGCGTTAATTAGAAATCCTGATTTGTTGCTTTTAGATGAACCTTTTTCAGCAATTGATACTGAGCAAAGGAAACAAATTCAAGATTCATTACTGAAAGCACATCAAAAATTAAAATTCACAGCATTAGTTATTAGTCATGATTTAGAAGAGGTTGTGCGTTTATCTGATAATATTTTCATGATAGAAAATGGTAAGATTGTGAAAGAAGGATCTGCTTTTTCACTTTTTGAAAATAAAGATGAACAAGAGTTTATTAGATTATCGGGTATTATTCTTTCAATTGAAAGAATTGAGGCTGTCCAAAAAATGAAAGTATTAATTGGGAATGAAATCCATACGATCGAAAAGGAAAAATCTAATCATCAAATAGGGGATAGAGTTGAAATTGAAGCGAAAAAAAGCAGAATTTAATCCTGTCTAAATCATATTCGTTTAAATTTCAATTGTATTTAAGGATGACTTATTAATTTAACTTTACTCTTTCTTATCTGAAAAATCCAATGTTTGTCGAATCGTTACCCAAAATACATTTGTGAATTCATAGGTCTTTAAGAGGGTAGTTTTTTTGTTGAATTGAAGGTTGTAAGAGAATTGAAAAGAAAGATTCTTGTTTGCTTGAAAAGATGTTCCAAGAATACAACGAATTTGATCAAGGGATTTTGTATTTGTTTTATTATCGAATGTATAAAAGAATTCATTCGTTTGAAAAATTGAAACTTTACGATCATTTTCTTTCGATTTCCATATTTCATGACTCAAAGAAAGTAAGTATCGAAGCCTTACTTGCGAGTAATTAGAAGTTTTAGAAGTGAAAAATCGATCTTCAATTCTAAATCGGTTATCGTATTTAATTGCTTTGAATTTATTTTTATAAGAATATTCCGCATAAATTCTGTTTTCGTCTTTTGTTTCATTTTTATCAGTAAAGTAGTCGAAATTAGTATATCCAACTCCAATTCGTGTTGTTGGCGAGAAAGAATAATAAAGACCAGTACGTATTAAAGCAACTTTCGCATTTGTAATTGAATTGTTACATCTATATCCAATATCTGAAAGAACAGCATATTTTTTATTGATTTGAATAGTGTTATAATACTGAATCCATTGTTGATTAGAATGAGTAGGAGTGATTTTAACTTGACAAAAGACAAGGTTTATTGAAAGTGAGAAAATTGCTAAAAGAGTTTTCATAATACAAACCGTTATATTTTACTGTAAATATCGTAATTTGCTTTTAATTTGAAACATGATTACAATTGTTCGCAAAAATGATCTACGTCACAATTAAAGAATTTTTCATGTAACTATCTAATTTAAAGGTATAATGCTTTGTTTGTAGTGAGTTTTAGCTTTTTGCGAATATGATTTAAAATATTTTTTTCAAATTTAGTACTTAAAAAATATCTTTTTATAAATAAAGTAAATTTATATTTTATTTTATTGATTTTTAGTTATTTAACTTTGTTTTACGTTGTTGTAAACAAATTGGTGTTTTTAAAAGAAATTTTTCACGAAATATAAAAACATTAAACATTAATATATTGATAATAAGTATTTTAATCTTGTGTTTTTCTTCGGTTAATATTTGTTTTAGTGTGTTTTTTTTACCTGATTTAAATATATTTTAACTTTTTTTAAGACTATGATGCTAATCATTTTCTACGGATTGAAAGCTATCTACATTTGCTCTATAATTAATACAAAGAGTTATGGGAAGTTTTAAAACATTTTTGAAATCGGGTCACCCACCGACATTATTTGCAGCATTTATTTATTTTGATTTTTGTTTTGCAATTTGGGTTTTGAATGGAGCAATGGCACCGTTTATTAGTGAAGAGTTTCATTTAACAGCAGGTCAAAAAGGATTCATGATTTCAGTTCCTATTTTAGCTGGTGCTATTATGAGGTTTCCTTTAGGAGTTTTAGCTCAGTATATAGGTAGGAAATATGCCGCAATGACAGAAATGTCGTTGATTATTGTAGCTCTACTTTATGGTTATTTCGGAGTTCATACGTACAATGATGTACTTTTCATGGGGGTTTTATTGGGTATTGCAGGAGCAAGTTTTGGTGTTGCGTTATCATTAGGATCTGGATGGTTTCCGCCTAAATACAAAGGATTAGCTATGGGTATTGCCGGCGCAGGAAATAGTGGGACGGTTTTAGCAGTTCTTTTAGCTCCACCTTTAGCGATGCAATATGGATTTAGATCTGTGTATGGATTTGCAGCACTTTTTATGTTGATTCCAATGATTATCATGTTGATTTTTGCAAAAGAACCACCTGATAAAGAGCACCAAACATTGAAACAACATTTAAGTTGTTTGTTTGATAAAGATGGATGGGTTTTCAATTTAGTATACATCGTAACATTTGGTGGATTCATTGGATTGAGTAACTTTTTACCAACTTATTTTACTGATCAATTTGGAGTGACTAAAGTTGAAGCAGGACAATTAACAATGTTAGCAGCTTTAATGGGAAGTGGTATTCGTGTAGTTGGAGGCTGGGCTTCTGATAAATTGGGAGGTTTAAAAATGTTGTCAATTGTTTTTGTTTTAATAATCATTTTAATGGTGTTAACAGGAATGCAAACATCATTATTCATGACTACAGTGTTCTTTATCTTGTGTTTTGCTGCTTTAGGTTTAGGAAATGGATCTTTATTCCAATTAGTTCCTTTAAGATGGCCAACTACAACTGCTGTTGCAGGGTCAATGATTGGTGAGATTGGTGCAATCGGGGGAAGTATTATTCCAAATTTAATGGGGTATTCTAAAGGTCATACAGGAAGTTATTCATCTGGATTTTACATCTTTGCAGGCATTGCTGTTGTTGCTTTTACAGTGTTAATGATAGCATCTAGAAAATGGACAAAAACATGGGTAGGTAAAGGAGGTAAAGCTCTTCCTATTAAGGCAATTGAAAATATTGTTGAAGGAGTTTCTGTTGTTGGTTCTTCTGTTGTCGCTTCAATTTCTAAAACAAAAAATTATTTAAAAAACATCGTTTATCCTGTTGGTAACTCTGCATTAGCTGAAAAAGCTGCAGAAAATGTTGCTAAAATTTGTTCAGGAAAAGATACGAAAGTGGTTGTACTTTATGTAGAAGAAAGATGGAGTTCTGCTGG
>CANJKA010000204.1 GCA_947474675.1 Flavobacteriales bacterium | reverse complement strand
TAGTGTGACTGGAAATCCGACTGTGACAACAACTTATACTGTGACTGGAACAGATCTAAATTCTTGTGTGAATTCTGCTACTGCTACTATTACCATTGTTAACAATCCTGTGATTTCTGTTGCTTCAAGTTCAATTTGTATTGGGGCAAGTTCAACTCTTACAGCTACTGGTGCAACAAGCTATGTTTGGACTCCTTCTACTGGATTAAGTGCGACAACTGGAACATCTGTTACAGCAAACCCAACAACCTCGACAACTTATACAATCACTGGAACTTTAGGGCTTTGTTCTTCAACAACTACCTCAACAGTTACCGTGAATCCTTTGCCAATTGTTTCTGTTTCTAATAACAGTCCTATTTGTGCAAATCTTCCGCTTAATTTCAATGCATCTGGAGGAGCGTCGTATTCTTGGTCTGGTCCATCCTTTACTTCCAATTTGCAAAATCCGAGTATCGCATCAGCTACAGTTGCAGCTAGTGGTACTTATTCAGTTATTGTTACTGATGCAAATGGATGTATTAATTCGGTTTCAGTTAACGCTGTTGTGAATCCTCTTCCTACAGCAACTATTAATGGGTCTGCGGTTCTATGTATGGGAGATACACCACCAGTTGTGACATTCACTGGGGCAAATGGTATTGCTCCTTATCTATTTTCATACACAAACAACGATGGAAACCTTCAAACAATCGCAAGTATTGGAAATACAGCATCTATTACTGTTCCAACCAATACTCCTGGTTCATTTACATTTGAATTACTAAGTGTAACCGATGCGGGATCAACAAATTGTTCGCAAAATCAAACCGGTACTGCTACTATTCAAATTAATGCTTTGCCGATAGGATCCACATCTGGACAAATTGAATTATGTTTAAATGAACAAGAGCCAATGGTGACATTCCAAGGAAGTAATGGGATTTCTCCTTACACAATGAGCTACACAATCAATAACGGACCAATTTTAACTGTAACTACAAATAGTTCAATTACAGCTTCTGTACCTACAAATGTTGTTGGAAATTATTTATACACTTTCATTGGTATTCAAGATGGAAGTTCTACAGGTTGTGCAAGTCCAGTTAATTTAAGTTCTACGGTTGTCATAAACCCACTTCCAATCGCTGATTTTTCTTATAACCCAACTGAAATGTCAACTTACGCTTATGTGGCAGATTTCAAAAATGAAAGTACCGGAGCAAGTACATATTCTTGGAATTTTGGGGATGGATCTAGTTATTCAACAGATGAAAATCCTGAACATACATTTCCGGGTGACGGAGGAAAAACATACACCATAATCCTAACTGCAGAATCAGACAAAGGATGTATTGACACGGCTATGACTTCAATTTACATTAAAGATGACTTAATATTCTATATCCCAAATACATTTAATCCAGATGGAAATAAATACAATCAAACTTTCCAACCCGTTTTCTCCACAGGCTTTGATCCATACAACTATACATTAATCATTTTCAACAGATGGGGAGAATTAATATTTGAATCTCACAACTCTGAAATAGGTTGGGACGGAACCTATGGGGATGAATTAATGCAAGATGGAACTTATACTTGGAAAATAACTTATTTAATTAAAGAAACACAAGAGAAAAAAGAAATATTTGGACATGTGAATATAATTAGGTAAGTAAAATACTAAAAATAGATTGAAACAGTTTATTGAACACTCCCTGAACACTCTCACTCATTAAATAATAAAACCCTTTATTATATAGTAAATCGTTAATTATTAGATTGACTAATCTAATCGCCTGTATTAAAATGATTATATTTTTTTACAACGTATGAATATACCCATAAGCAAATGACTTCAAACCTTCTAAGCAAGTAGATAAACATCTCTGAATTTTAAAATACCGATTCACTTTGTAACTTTTATAGCTGTCCACATAACATTAATATACATTAAAATTTGTTTGGTGATAAATTTAAAAAGTAACTTAAAACAAATGATGTAAAACGAAAATATTTTTAAAAATCACACTTTCAATTAAAAAAATTCGATTATACATTTATTTAAAAATTTCATTATTAATTTTAAAGGATTTAAATTTGAATAGTAGGATATCCCGGATACGGGGTAGTAGTTATAGTATAGTAGGTTAGTCACTTTAAAGGCCATCTCAAACATTTTGAGATGGCCTTTTATTTTATGATTTCAGTCCTTAACTTTTGTTCCCATTAGGTAAGGTTATTGCTTGGATAATTGGTCCAAACCTACCTCTGATATTTCCTAGGGACATAATTCATCTTTTAAATTATTAGGCATTTATAAAATACTTTTGATCCTTTCAAATATAAGAAATTAAAAGGTGGTATCTATTTCAATGGAATACTATTTTCTAAAAAATTTGTTCGTATAACCCTTCCATAATTTCTTAAAATAAGGTAGATATTTCACCTCACTTGCCCTATAATTTAATATTTACAGCTTATATTACATTTTTTCAATTTTTTGAATTATTTTATCATTTGTAGTTTCAATTTGGATGATGTAAGAACCTTTTTCTAAATTTGATATGTCTATTTTATTTAAATTTAGATTTAAATTTTCGAAAGACAACACTCTTTTACCTTGTAAATCAGTAACTTCAATTTTTTTAACTGTTCCGTCATTCACAATATTTAAATCTTCATAAACTGGATTAGGGAATACTGAAATTTGACCTTTATTTAATTCATTTAAATTTGCTGACTGAGAAAAATCCCTAACAATGTCTTTATATTTTACAAAAGAAATTATTTCATTTCCATCTATTACAATCGTTGAAATTTTTAATATTGGAGCTTTTTCATTATTAGTCCACCATTCATATTGTCTGGTAAGTGTAGGTATAGCAATCCACGTTAATGGTAGATTTGGTATAGCTACTAGAAATGAATCAACTCTGCTAACTTCGTGTTTAATGCGAAGTGCATTAAAAGTTCCATATGGTGTTGTAATTACTCCCCAACCATCTACTAATGAAGTGTGATTTTTTTTCACTTTATATTTAGCATTATAAAAAGGATTCACATCAACTTCCCCTTCTCCTCTAGAAAATGTTGAATTATTGTATTGAATAGGAAAATCATAGTTTTTTTCGATTTTACTATATGCCATTGGCATTGAGAAGCCATTAATTGTCAACCCATTCCCAATTATAGTTAACGAATCTGGTGTTAATCGAATATAGTCTGTAATCTTAATATTTACATAATTATTGATAAGAGAACTAACAGAAGAAGGTATATTCTCAAGAAGATCAGTCACATATGATGCTTGATACTGTGTAGGTGCTAAAAAACCAAAGGTTAACGATTCAAGAGGGCTATTTAATAAACGATTATGATCTGTAACTTGATAATTTGGATCCAAAAATGAAAAGTTCCAATTTGAATTAGGCCCTGTAGTAATTAAATGACTATTTGTAACATCATTTAATTCTCCAATACTTGACAAAACTGAATCTCCAGCTGTTAAAAAATCTGTGCTGTTTATAGTAATTTGAGTAAATGAAAATGTACTAAAAAACAGACATGGTATTAAAATTTTTTTCATAATAAAGTAATTTATAATTTCTAAGCAAGATTATCAAGAATTAATTTATCAAACAATTTTTAAGATACCATTTGATTACCACATGTTTGTAGATTGTTGTTAATTAAGTATTTAAATCACGATTTCTTTCAATTTAGCCAGAATTTACAAACCTTACCTTGACAGTTTGTTCTTTTGTAAAAAAGAGGAATATGAATTTTTTAAAATTTATAGATTAATTTCCAGATGAAAATAGTTGTAAAGCTCATTTCAAAATTAAAAGAGAGTATGAAGGAGTTATTTGTAAAAAAAATGTAAATGCTCTAAACTTTATTGGTTAAAAGCTACATGGCAGGGGCAATGATCTAATAGTAATTTTCGAAATACTCTTAGAAGCGGAATAATGATGGAACATTCAAACATGATTTTTCATATGTATTGTAATTTGTTTTTAATGATCTACGATGCTGCTTCACGATGTCATATGGTATATAGCCATTTAAAATTCATCGGTGTTGGTGACGTTTTTCGCTCATGGCTTATTTCATAAATGGTATTTAGCAATGCTATTCATGAGTTTCAGTAAAAAAGGAATGTCAGCTTTAGAACTACAGCGATAATTGAATCACATATGAAAGTGTTTGGACTATGATGCCGAAAAATCGAAAACAATGGGGAAAAGAGATAATATGTAAACACTATTCAAACATTTGATATGTTTTAGTATTTCTTATCAAAAAGGAATTGAGATCGTGATCTTATTTACCTGAACGAAAGTATTTAACGAAGATAGAATTTACCTTTCAATATCTTGTTAATCGATTCAACTTACATTCTAAATGAGTAATTTTTCCATTTATACTATCATGAGGTTTTTCATATTCTATTTGAAGAGATCGTTTGATTTGATGTAATATCAAGAATAGGATTATCATAAAATTGGGCCATTTTAATAATTATATGGAACTTCGCTATTAAACCACTCCGTTTCTTATTACATTTTTTTTAAAGTAAATTTTGATAATCATCATCCCTAAATAAATATTTATTCATAAAACCACCGATTCTTCCTTCAATAATGCTATAATTGCTAAGATAAAAATTAAATATTGACAACCTTATATAAAATTTAAAACAGGTATTAATTTTTGAAAAGATTCATCATTAATAATAAATTCATCCCATTTACTATATCCAATATTTTTTGAAATAATTCTGACTTCAGAAAATCACCCATTCTTGTTAACAGAAATTGTTTTAATTTAAGATTGGTTTCACTTGTGTTTGATTTAATATTTCTTCCAATATAAAAATGCATATCATTCGTCATTCCTCGGGGAAGACAAGACTAGTTAATTTATTAGTTAGCTGAGTTTCATTGTAAAATTCTCCTGTTTTTAATATTCCAAGCAAAACGTTATTAATATCGATACATATTTCTTTATTAAAATAGTAATCATTTAAGATATTACAATAATTAAAAAATTAAACTATCTGTTTCATTATTAGATAGAATTCTATCTTTTATTTGACTAATAATTGACTGAATAGAAATAAGTAAAACAAAATTTAGCATCACTAGTATCAAAAATTGAGATCTAAAGAACTTATTAAATTTTTTATGAAATTATTATGTTATCATTAAAACAAAAACTACCTTATCAAATTAACATGACCTGTAATTGATTTTCGCTCATCGTTTGATTTTACTTTGAAATTTATCAACCATGTATAAATTCCATCTTGAACTATTTGACCGCAATAGGTACCATCCCATCCAACTTTAGTATCACTCGTTTCAAAAATAATTTCTCCCCATCTATTAAAGATTGCCATTGTAAAACTATCTGGATCATAACCTTTGGTAAATATGGGTTGAAATAGTTGATTAAATTTATCTCCGTCCGGTGTAAATGCATTCGGGATATAATATATCAATTCCTCAAAAACTCCTATCGTTACAATTGCAGTATCTTGACATCCTTCCTCAGAAGTAGCAATCAATGTTATAGTATACTGCTCGATACCATCTTGTAAAACAAAATTATGTGTCGGATTTGTTTCTATTGAGGCTGTCCCATCTCCAAAATTCCATTGATACGATACTGCTCCTGTTGAACTATTATCCATTGTGGAAATTGGATTGATACTTGAAAGAACATTGGGCGTTGTATTAAATGAAGCTATAGGAGTCGCTTTTACACAAATCATACTTGGGATGTTTAAATTTGCGCCACATCCATTTACGGATGTTACATTCAATGTTACGTCAAAACATCCTTCTGAATTATAAGTATGTGAAACTATAGCACTTCCATTCGCAGAAAATCCATCTCCAAAATTCCAATTCCAATTTGAAATATTTGCATTTGTATTTACAAATTGTACTTTTAAGGGTGCACATCCTGATGTAACATCTGAATTAAATGTAACTACAGGTGTGTTTTCTACTGTAATTGTTGCTGTTGAGCTTAACACTTGATTGCAAAATGGAGCAAT
>CANJKA010000203.1 GCA_947474675.1 Flavobacteriales bacterium | reverse complement strand
TGCGTTAATTTTTTAGCCATGTCACCATCGTTTGTAAACAATAGTAAACCTGTAGTTTCTCTATCCAATCTTCCAACTGGGTAAACTCTTTCTCTACATGCTTTAGACACTAAACTCATAACCGTTTTTCTACCCCAAGGATCATCCATTGTTGTGATGAAATCTTTTGGTTTATTTAATAAAACATATCGTTTCTTTTCGGCATTAATTGTTTCGCCATCGTAACGAACTTTATCACCAGGTAAAACTTTGTAACCCATCTCTAAAACGATAACATCGTTAACGGTTACAACTCCAGTTTGAATTAATACATCTGCCTCTCTACGAGAACAGATTCCTGCATTCGATAAATATTTGTTTAAACGAATATCTTCACGGTTCAAATCTGGAAGTGGATCTCCCTTTTTCTTTTGAGTACGTTCTTTAAATTCTGAGTATTTACGTTTGTCACGGTCAGTTACTTCTTTTTTAGGTCCATCACCTTCAGCTGTCGTTTTCGGTTTAAATTTAAAACCTTGAACTGCATTAGATCTTTTAACTGTTGGTTTTGCTGCACCTTTAGCACCTGTTTTCTTTTTAGAATCTGATGAAGAAGTTTTCTTCTTTTCTTTTGATTCTTTTGCTTCAGTAGCTTTCGTTGATTTTGAGAATCTACCTTCTCCTTTTCCTTTTCCTTCTTTTTTTGTGTTCATCACGAGCATAAATTAAGTTACAAAGATAAAGTAAAAAAATGAAATACAATAGGTTAGCTTTGATGATTATAACAAAAAAAACTAGATATTGTTTTAAAAATAAGATAACTATAAGATAATAAAATCGATCCTTTATCATTTCTCACTTTTTGGCATTACCCCAAAAAGTAAGCAAAAAGGTCTAGCACTTAATAAATTACATTACCCATTACGATTGAAAAAGTGAAATTTCAAAAACTTATCCCGAAGAAAAATCGGGATTCAAACAGTTCGAAATTCTTTCACTTTTTCAATCTATGGGTCCCAACTAAATTTAATAGGTGCGGGTTCAAACTTCGAAATTTTCAATCATAAATCTACTTTCAAATAACAATCAAACATTTACAATTAAATTACTACTCCCCCCATTTATTCAAAATATTCTTTTTCCAAAGCTCTTTTGCGAAATTTAGGAATACTTCGGGACCATTTTTAAAGTTCTTGTCAAACGTATATTCTCCTCCAATAAAATCTGTTTCAGATGCTTGAACTTTATTATGACCTTTTAATAAAAACTTAGAATCTCCTTCATACATTATTATTTTCATTGGTATTGGACTGACATCACTAACACACGTTATTTTATACATCATCCATGTTTCTGAAATACCATCATTGTCTAAATCTGTTATTTGAAAAGTGTTTTTTATAAATGAAGCTACCAAGTCTAAAGGGCAATCACATTCATAATCATATACTTTCCATCTTAAGCTAAAATTATCCGCTTTATCTTTTTTCAAATAATGATATCCAAAAATTTCTGCATCTCTTCCTCCAATGTAATCTTCGTGCTTAATTTTTTTAGATATATATTCCCCTGTTTCAGTTGTAAAAGCGATATGCTCACCTTCTTTATCTTTCCATGTGAAGGAACTAATTATTTTACCTTTAAAAACTATTTCTTTTGGAAGATTATTGATAGCTAAATCTCCAAAAATTAAGGTGTCCTTTTCTATTTTTACTATCGGTTTGATTGGAGTAATAGAGTCTGATTTATTAACCGTTTTCAGATCAACTTTATTGTTGTTTTCAGTACAAGAAAATACAATTGTTGAAATAATTAATAGTGCAAAAAGTTGTCTATTCATATACAATAATAAGATAAAATTTAATCTTTCAACGCGTTTTTCTGGTGAATTTTAATCAATCTCAAGGTGTGTTTTAACGTTTTTGTACTATTCCATTCATGATGTCCTGTAATTATAAATTTTGGATGCTTGAATTTTACTTGGGTTTTCTGGATTGTTTTTGACCATTCTGGAATATTTGCTTCTGCTACATATTCTAAATCGTGTGCATCAATACTTTTAATTAAACATCCACCATATAGAATTTTTTCAGTTTCAAACCAAATTACTATGTTGTCTTTGGTATGACCTTCTCCTCCATAATAGGTTTGAAAAGTATGATTACCAATCGTAAAATTTGTGTCATTTTCCATTAAGAATTCTGCTCTAGGTCTTTCATTTTCTTTAGAAATAGAGTCTGTTAATTGGGTTGTATAGGTTTTGATTCCTTTTTGTTTGTAATATTCCAACCCAGAAGTTCGGTCTTCGTGTGAATGGGTAGCAATGCAAATGATTACTTCTTTGTTATGCCGTTTTTTTATACTGTCCAACAATGGTTGAAATGGACTTGTATCCCAAGGTGAATCAAAAAGTACAACCCCAGCTTCAGTTACCATATACATTCCATTGGCAGATTGCTTTTTGGTTCCAAACATTTTATACGTCGTGAAAATATAAAAATCTCCAGTTAAGTGAGTAATTTCAAGTTCAGAACTGACATCTTGACTATGTAAAAAATAGAAATTCGAAGAGAAAATAATAAGAAAAATCAATTTCATTTTTTTAGAGTTTAAATTTTGAAATAGTGTTCCATTTGTCAATTTCTTCCCCTTCTTTTAATCTTTTTGTTCCAAAATTAACGACGAGTAAATATCCTTTATAAATAATCGGTTCGCATGGATTGTCTAATAATCCATTTTCTCCATTAGAAAGTTTGTTTTTCCATATTTGACAAATCGTATTTTTATTCAAATCCAGCACATGGACACTGTTGAAAATAAAATTGGCAATAAAAATAGAATTTCTTTTCTTATCAAAATAAAATCCGTCACAACATTTTAAACTTTCGGAATCAATCAAAACTTTCTGAGAAATTACTTTTCTATCTTTTGAAAATTCTAATTTAGAAATAACACCATCTCCAAAATTCCCTGCGTATAAATTTCCTTCCGAATCAAACGCCAATCCATCTGCACCTCCTTCGTTTTCGAATCCTTTTTTTAATTTAAACTTGCAAATAAGATGCTGATCAATGTTTAATGAATCAATTACAATCTTTTTGGTATTTAAATCTTTCAATGAAAAAGCATAAATACCACTTTCATTATTTTTAAGATAGGTATCAGTGATGTAAATGTTGTTTTTATACCATTTTAATCCGTTCGCGAAGTTCATTCCTTCTACTAAAATCTCTGTGGAAACAGCCTTTCCTTTTATAATGTTAATTCGAATCAACCTGGATTGATTTTCTAAACCCGCAAAACCTTGATTATCGTTTATATACAAATTCCCATCAGGACCAAAATCAATTCCCATTGGATGGACTCTTTGAGAAACAGGATGTAACGGCAAACTATCTAACCAAACGATCGGTTTATCAGTCGAATCAAATTTGATAATTTTACTCCCATTCTTTTTAAAACTTGTAGGATTTGGAACTGTTAAAAATAATTCCCCCTTTTTATTCATCGCCATTGCGTCTGGAGTTGTGCATGTTTCTCCTAAATCGATAAAAATAGTTGGTGGTGCTATTTGAATAGAATCAAGCAATTTAATTTCTTGTGAAAAGCAATTTATTGATGAAAAGATTAAGCCTAAGAGTAAAATAAAGGTGAAGTTGTTTTTCATTGGTAAATTATTTGAGTTTCAAAAGTAGTGTTTTTTAATTGATCTGTTTCTCATAATATTCAACATCTTCCATCGCTCCATTTGCATTTTTGAAATTATTCAAGAGTATTTTTTCTTTTGTAAAT
The DNA here is from genome assembly GCA_947474675.1 of Flavobacteriales bacterium. Lineage (GTDB taxonomy): Bacteria > Bacteroidota > Bacteroidia > Flavobacteriales_D > Crocinitomicaceae > CAIUKX01. Next base: position 2,349 of record CANJKA010000203.1, on the reverse strand, counting down.
CCATTTTTTTCAAGAACTTTTTTACTGCCAACGTTCGAAGGACTGACTCTTGCGTATATTTTTCCAAGTTTTACTTTATTGCTACAATAAAGGATTACTTCTTTTATCGATTTAGAAATAATTCCTTTTCCTTCCTGCGATTTATCAATGAAATAAGCTAGTTCACAGATAGACTCTTGCCAATCAATTTCTTTCAAAGTTACGACTCCAATCAATTGATTTTCTATCTCTATGATAAAATAATATCCTTGTCTTAAAAGATTAACATTAATCCTTTCATTAATAAAATTTTGAGCAGATGAAAGATCTGTTATTTGTTCTATTGTTTTTGGGAAATATGGCCGAAAAAAAATTCGGTTTTCTTCAATCAATTGGTAAAATTTTTCACAATCCTGATGAGTAATTAAGCGTATATTCATTCTTTTTTTTAACAATTCACTTATAACTCACTACAATTTCTCTCCCATTCCTAGACCATTCACTCCAAGAACCGACATACAAATTCGGAATTTCCAATCCTGCAACTGCAATCGCCAAAAGTGTGTGACAAGCTGTAACTCCAGAACCACAATGAACAATTACATTCTCAGATGACCTATTATTAAACACTTTCAGGTACTTTTCTTTTAATTCTGAAGGAGATAAATAAAACCCTTCAGCATTTAAATTAGATTGAAAAGGAACATTTACTGCTGATGGAATATGTCCAGCAATTAAGTCAATTGGTTCTGTTTTACCTTTGTAACGATCTTCATCTCGAACATCTATAATTAAAAATTCATCATCCAAAATCGCCTTATCTATGCCGTTAATGTCAATCAAAGGTAATTTCCAATTTTCGATTTGATAAATTTCGCAAGAAGTTACTGTTTCTGTTTTATCACTTGTTGGAAATCCTATTTGTAAAGCTGCTTGAAATCCTCCATTTAGAACCTGTACTTTTTCATGTCCTATCGATTTTAACATCCACCAAAATCTAGCAGCTGCATTGGAACAATTATTATCATCGTAAATAATCACATGACTATTTTTTGAAATTCCTAAATTCGAAAGAGTTTCAGAAAATTGAATAAATGAAGGTAAAGGGTGTCTCCCTCCTATTGCAACATCTGGTTGTATATCTGCTAATTGAGAATTTAAATCAACATGTAAAGCACCTTCCAAATGGCATTTATCATAGTTTTCTTTAGAATTTTTACTATTACTAGCATCAATCAGAATAAACTCTTCTGTCTGAATGAGTTTCAATAATTCGTTTGGACTTATTAAAGGTGTTAGTTCCATAAATTGCATTATTATAAACTACAAAAGTAAAAGTAATCAAATTAAAACAAATGCATCCCTTGATTAAAAAGAGAAATATTTCAATTTCATTATTTGATAAAAACTAAATTTCGTACCTTTGCACTTTCAAATTTGATTATGTCCGATACACGTTACAATCTTAGAGGAGTTTCTGCAGGTAAAGAAGATGTACACAACGCTATTAAAAACGTTGATAAAGGTCTTTTTCCACAAGCATTTTGCAAAATAGTTCCAGACACTCTATCTGGTGATGAAGATTATTGCATTGTTATGCACGCTGATGGTGCGGGAACGAAATCGTCCCTTGCTTATATGTACTGGAAAAAAACGGGAGATATTTCTGTTTGGAAAGGTATTGCTCAAGATGCATTAATCATGAACATCGATGATCTTCTTTGTGTTGGTGCAACTGATAATATTTTACTTTCTTCAACAATTGGAAGAAATAAAAACTTGGTTCCTGGTGAAGTAATTTCTGAAATCATTAACGGGACAGAGACTTTATTAGAAGATCTTCGTAAACAAGGAATTGGAATCTATTCTACTGGTGGTGAAACTGCTGATGTGGGTGATTTGGTTCGTACAATTATTGTTGATTCAACAGTAGTTTGTAGAATGAAACGTTCTGAAGTTATTTCAAACCATACAATTAAAGGAGGAAATGTAATTGTTGGATTGGCTTCTTTTGGTCAGGCTACTTATGAAACTGAATACAACGGTGGAATGGGAAGTAACGGTCTAACATCTGCTCGTCATGATGTATTCTCTAAAGAATTAGCAACAGAATTTCCTGAAAGTTTTGATGCTAGTGTTCCAAGTGATTTAGTTTATTCTGGATCAAAAAAATTGACAGATTCAATCGAAAATTCTCCTATTAATGCAGGGAAATTGGTTTTATCTCCAACTCGTACATATGCTCCTGTTATTAAACAGATTTTAGACAAACATAGAAAAGACATTTGTGGAATGGTTCACTGTAGCGGTGGTGCTCAAACAAAAGTTCTTCATTTTGTTGATAATGTTCACATTGTGAAAAATAATTTA
>CANJKA010000202.1 GCA_947474675.1 Flavobacteriales bacterium | reverse complement strand
TACAACCTATACATTTACAGTTACAAATTCTGTTGCTTGTGTTTCTAGTGCTTCTACAAATGCTGTCATTGGTGCTTTGGCTGCAAATCCTTCCGCTCCAATAATTGGAACAATTACAAATCCTTCTTGCTCTTTAGCGACTGGAAGTGTTGCTTTAAGCGGTTTACCAGCAGTTGGAGCTTGGACGGTTACTGCAACTCCAGGAGGAGCAACAATTTCTGGAACTGGACCAACAACTACCGGAACATTCTCAGCATTAACAGCTAGTACAACCTATACGTTTACAGTTACAAATTCTGTTGCTTGTGTTTCTAGTGCTTCTACAAATGCTGTCATTGGAATTACACCACTTCCGATTCCTCCTCCAATTGTCAGTAGAGATTCAAGTTATTGCTCTTATATGAATTTAACTGATTTAACAGCAATGTCATCAGTGGGGGGAAATATTATATGGTTTTCAGATTCTCTTTTAACAGATAGTATAGGTACAGGAACTTCTTTTTCCCCCTTCATGAATATCGGTTCAACAAACTATTATGTTTCAGAAAATAATGGTGGCTGTCAAGGTATATTTTCTTCAATAAATATATTAATTGAAGAATGTGCTATTGAAATTCCAACTGCATTTTCACCAGACAATGATAATATAAATGACTTTTGGATTTTAGCTCACATCGATAAAATGTATCCAAATAATATTGTTTATATTTATAATCGTTGGGGGAATTTAATTTTTCAATCTTCAAAAGGAAGTTACGAAACCAACAGTTGGGACGGAATGTATAAAGGAGAAAAATTACCTGTATCTTCTTTTTATTACATGATAGAATACAATAAAAACTCAATAAAATCTTCAACTGGAACAGTATCCATTATTATCCGCTAATTGTTACTATTTATTTTATAAGTATAATTAAAACAAAGTAAAAATGTGGTTAAATTACTAAACCCATTTTGTAAAACTACTATGATTAAAATAATTAACATTCTACTATTTTTATTAATATATATATCACCTGTTTTTTCTCAAGTTAAAGTTTTACAAGGTTCTACTGATGGAGATGACGATAATGCTTATTGTATCGCAAAAGATGCAGCTGGTAACCTATTAATTGGTGGTACCTTTCATGCAACTGTCGATTTTGATCCAAGTGTGAGTACCGCAAATTTGGTTACTGGTCAAGCTTCTGGAAATTCAAATGAAAATGGATTTTTGGCAAAATACACTTCAACTGGTGTTTATATTTGGGCAATAAAAATAGGGAATTCAACGAGTGCTAGTCAGACGATTGTAAATAATGTCACTCTCGATGGATCAAATAACGCATACATTGTTGGTCAATTTCAAGGAACTGTAGATTTTGATCCAGGAGCAGGAACCTCAAACCTAACAAGTGCGGGAGGAAATGATATATTTATTGCTAAATACAATAGTAGCGGAGCATACCAATGGGCATATCAAATTGGTGCTGCTAGCAGTGATAAAGGATTAGCAATTGCTATTGACGCCAGCTCTAACATTTATATCACAGGAGATTTTCAAGGTACATGTGATTTTGATCCAAGTGGCAGTACAGCAAATCTCGTAGCTTCAGGAGTTGATGGTTTTGTTGCTAGCTATTCTTCCACAGGAACTTATCGCTGGGCTTTTGCGTTAAGCGGAACTAGCTCAGAAGATGTTTATGGAATAGTAGTCGATTCTGGATCTAGTAATATATACGTTTGCGGCTCATTTCAAAAAGTGGTTGATTTCGATCCAAGTGGATCCACAAATAGTTTATCCAGTAATGTTTCAACTTCAGGCATAGACATAGACGGCTTTGTTGCAAAATACACGTGTGCAGCAGGTGCTTATGTTTGGGCTAAAAAAATTGGAGGAAGTACTGCTGCAGCCACCAATTCAGAACAAGTAATTAACATCACTTTAGATGCAAGTGATAATGTATACATTACAGGACAAATGATTACAGCAGCAATTGATGTCAACGGAGTAACATTAACAAAAATAGGAACCGTTGATTCTTTTTATGCCAAATTAAATACATCAGGGACAACTCAGTGGGCTAAAAACATTGGTACAGCATCAAATTCAATCAATTCAAACGATATTTATGTTCAAGGAACAGACTTAATTCTATGCGGATATTTCACGGCAACTATCGATTTTGATCCAAGTGTAGGGACCCAAAATGGAATATCAGCAGGAAGCACAGACATCTTTATTGCTGAATATAGCACATCAGATGGAAGTTTTATTTGCAAAACGACAATGGGTGGAGTCTCAATAGATCAAGCAAAATCAATTGTTAGCAATGGAAATGTATCAGGAACTTTTTATGCCGTTGGATGGTATAGAGGTGCAAGCATAGACCTTGATCCTAGTTCAGTTACTAATTCTTTTACTTCTGGAGCTACTGGAACTTCATCAGATGCTTTTTTGGGGAAATATAGTTCGAGTTGTGGTTCAACAGTATTACCTATAACTCTTTCTAGTTTTACAGCTATTTGTAATCAAAACCAAGTAGATATAGAATGGTCGACTTTGTCCGAATTGAATAATGATTATTTTACATTAGAAAAAAGCTCGGATGGAGAAAACTGGCAACAAATTCAGATAATTAATGGTGCAGGAAATTCAAATTCTATTAGTAGTTATTCTTTTATTGATTACACCCCATTTTCAAATTTGTATTATTTTAAATTGAGTCAAACTGATTTTGATGGTTTAAAAACTACTTTAAGTGTAATTTCTGTTGAATGTGAAACAACAAAACCGATTACAATTTTTGCAAATCCAAATCCATCTTCTCATGATGTGAACATTATATTAAGCGGGAGAGAAGATGAATTTAAAACAATCTATTTTACAGATATTTCAGGACAAACAGTTATAGAATTAAACCTTCAAATGAATTTAATCGTAACAGTAAATATTGAAAATTTATCAGCTGGTATTTATTTTATTTCAACACATTCGAAAGAATCAAAGCCTCTAAAATTCAATAAAATCAATTAATATCCATAATAAATAACTTTTAATTCGAAAAATGACATTCTTTAAAACACGCATAATTTATTCAATTTGTATATTTTCTATTTTTTCATGTACACAAAAGAATGATTTAAAAAAACATCAAGAAATCTGGCTAAAAGGGTCTGAATCTGAAAAATTAATTTCCATTGAAAAACAATTTAGGGGTTTTGATGTTACAATGGTTGAAACTAGTTATAGATATCAAGAATTGTTTTGGGCTGGCCAAAATAAAAACTGGGAAAATGCGATATATCAATTAGATAAAATAAAACTAACTCTTGAAAACGGTATTCAACGAAGACCAAAACGATCGAATTCAACTAAATATTTTCTGAAATCAGTTGATGAATTTAAAAATGAATTAAAACAAAAAAATCACAATTCTTTCAATTTACAATTTATAAAACTAACTAACAGTTGTAATAATTGTCATTCGATTGAAAAAGTATCTTTTTTTAAAGTTAAAATTCCAATCGAAAATCATTCAATTCTAAAATAACACCAAACATAACTACAAAATGGTCCAATCTACTTGTTCTTTTTCATCAATACATCTTCAAAAAAATAGTTCCATATCTTAGGTTATGCAACTATTTTTTTCATCGTTTTGATAAAAAAACACTTCGCATATTTGGCCTATTTTATAATTACATTTGGTGTAAAATCGGCTATTTCAGAATTTCAAGTTACTATATTTTATTCAAAAAAAAAAACGTTCTTCAAATTGAAGAACGTTTTTTTTTAAAATAAGTATTAATTATAAATCAATCTTGGCATACTTTGCATTTTTCTCGATAAACTCACGTCTTGGTGGAACATCATCCCCCATTAACATTGAGAATATTTGATCACATTCTGCTGCGTTTTCAATTGTAACTTGACGAAGCGTTCTGAATTCAGGATTCATTGTTGTATCCCATAATTGCTCAGCATTCATCTCCCCAAGACCTTTATAACGTTGAACATTCACAGAAGATTCAGTTCCAGAACCTTTCAATTCTTGAATTAAACGATCACGTTGAACATCTGTCCATGCGTAACTAGATTTAGCACCTTTTTTAACAAGGTACAATGGTGGAGTTGCAATATAAATGTATCCGTTTTCAATCATTTCTTTCATGAAACGGAAAAAGAATGTTAAAATTAAAGTTTCGATATGAGAACCATCGACATCGGCATCACACATGATAATTACTTTGTGGTAACGTAATTTTTCAAGGTTTAATGCTTTCGAATCTTCTTCAGTTCCAATACGAACACCTAAAGCAGTGTAAATATTTTTAATCTCTTCGTTTTCGAAAATCTTGTGGTGCATTGCTTTTTCAACGTTCAAGATCTTACCACGTAATGGCATAATCGCTTGAAACATACGGTCACGACCTTGTTTAGCCGTTCCACCCGCAGAATCCCCTTCGACAAAGTAAACTTCGCATAAAGCTGGATCCTTCTCCGTACAATCTGCTAATTTCCCCGGAAGTCCACTTCCAGTTAAAACATTTTTACGTTGAACCATTTCACGAGCCTTACGAGCAGCGTGACGAGCACGAGCAGCCAATATAACTTTTTCAACGATTAAACGAGCTTCAGCTGGATGCTCTTCTAAATATACAGTTAACATTTCAGAAACTGCCTGACTAACCGGAGCAGTTACTTCTCTATTTCCTAATTTTGTTTTTGTTTGACCTTCAAATTGAGGCTCAGCAACTTTAACAGAAACAACAGCAGTTAATCCTTCACGAAAATCATCACCATCAATTTCTATTTTTTCTCTTGCCAACATTCCTGAATCAGTCGCGTATTTTTTCAACGTACTTGTTAAACCACGTCTAAATCCTGAAAGATGAGTTCCTCCCTCATGCGTATTGATATTATTCACATAAGCGTGAATATTTTCAGTATAAGAATTGTTATACGTTAAAGCAACTTCAACTGGAATACCATCTCTTTCACCTTCAAAATAAATAACATCAGAAATAATTGCTTCTCTGTTTCTATCTAAATATTGAGCAAATTCTCTTAATCCACCTTCCGAATGAAACATAGTTGTCATGGCTTTACCATTATCATCTACATTTCTTAAATCCGTTAATGAAATATGAATCCCTTTGTTCAAGAAAGCCAATTCACGCATACGAGCCGCTAACGTATCATAATTATAAATTGTATCATCAAAAATAGTAGCATCAGGTTTAAAAGTTACGTGCGTTCCAGTTAAATCAGAAACACCAATTTCTTTCACGTCATACAACGGTTTACCAATACTATATTCTTGTTGGAAAATTTTCCCTTCTCTGTGAACAATTGCAGATAAATGAATAGACAAAGCATTCACACAAGAAACCCCAACACCGTGCAATCCTCCAGATACTTTATACGTATCCTTATCAAATTTACCACCAGCATGAAGAACCGTCATTACTATTTCTAGTGATGATTTCTTTTCTTTCGTATGCATTCCTGTTGGAATACCACGACCGTTATCTTTTACTGTAATTGACTCATCTTCGTTAATGAAAACATCGATTGTATCACAATGACCTCCCATTGCTTCATCTATAGAGTTATCTACAACCTCATAAACTAAATGATGTAATCCTTTTAAGCCGACATCTCCGATATACATCGCAGGTCTTTTACGAACAGCCTCTAATCCTTCTAGGATCTGAATGTTATCCGCTGAATAATCTTGATTCTTTAATTCTTCACTCATATAATGTCTCCTTTTGGAAATAATATTAATCGTTGAACTCGCAAAAATAGACAACTAAAGGCGCATTTCATACTGAAAAAAGCAAAAGAAAAAGCTATTTATCAACAATCTTTCAACGGTCTTGTTAATAGCGTTAGATTAAGAAGTCCCAGAAGTTTTCTTTATGTATTACATTCGTAGATTTCGGGAGATATTTCCCCGTAAAAGACTTCGTAAAACGAACTTTTTGTTTCGGACTATACTTTATTTCATACGCATCAATATCACCATTTCTAACTTCTAAAAAATCAATTTCAGCTTGTTGTGTATTTCTCCAAAAAAAGGTGTCCTTGTATTGATTTTCGTAAATCAACTTCTTCTTCCTTTCACTCACCACAAAATTTTCCCACAAAGCTCCGACATCATCTCTCAACTCAATG
>CANJKA010000201.1 GCA_947474675.1 Flavobacteriales bacterium | reverse complement strand
CATTGAAAACACCTATTCCTCCTAAAGTTTTTCCAACACCGTGTAAGTATGTGAAATTATCTCCAACTCTACTATAAGTCCCATTATTGGTAAAATTTCCATAAATCTCAAGACAAACACTATTTGCATTAATACTTGAATCCTTTAAAATAGCACCTGAATTTACAGTTAAATTTCTTGTAATTGCCCAAGTAGATGCTCCAACAGTTGGTTGATTCGATGAACCAGATGGAATAATTGCATCACAAGAAGCCGTTGGCAATGCATTGGTCGGATATCCACTACTAATACGTCTTCTCCAGTTACTGATTGTTCCCCAATCTTTATTTGTTGCACCAATCCAAAATGAAAAATTTGAAGTAGAAGCAAAAGCGATGTAACTTAATGTAACATTAGCAGTTAAATTTTGACAATCAGTTGTGTTATATCTCGATATAACAATTCTATAAGTTCCGTTTGAGCTAGGTGACCAATCAAAATATTCACGACTTACCGCTGTTACAGAATTTACATACGAAGTAGCGTAGATTCCATCTGCCGTAGAACCGTCAGTGTTTTGCATACTAAGCTGTTCGTCAATCGTACAAATTCCTCCTACTGCCGTAACAGTAGTAAATGAATACGTATTACCTACAGTCGCTGTAAATTCAATATACCTTACCGCCCCTGAAGTACAAATAACTGTTTGCCAAGCGGCAGAAGGTGTTATAGTTCCTGTTCCATTAACAGTTGGGGCTCCACATAAAAAAGCGAGACTTTTAAAACTAAAAAATACAGAATAAAAAAAGAATAGTAAGCTTTTTCTATTTATCAGAGTAAAAGTTGTTATTTTCTTCATCATAATTGTTCATTAATTGAGTACTTCACTTGTAATTTTATTCGATTATTAAAATTATGAAAAAATTTATATACATGAAACTTTTCAACCTTTTTAAATTTGGAACAGCAAGTTTTTTTTAAAAAGTCGTTGTATATTTATCAAAAAAGATCTCATTTATTTTAGTAGAAGTTTATTCTTCAAAATTAAATTTAAACAAAGTAAGAAGCTATTTTAGAGATACTATTTACGTACTCCTTGTGTACTATTTAAATACCACACCCACCACTAAATAATCAGTATCAATAATTTGAAAGATTATTTGTAAATCTATAAAGCCAATTACAGTTAACCAGAAATAAATAAAGAGCATTGTATTGAGAAAAATGAAGTAGAAAAAAAAAATTAAAAAAGGTTATCCTCTAGTTAAAATTCTGATTAATATTTTAAAAAGAAATTAAATGATTTAATATTGAATCTTAAAAAGAAAAAAATATAAAAAACAGTAAGAAAATTAAAAATTAGAATTTCCTACTTACTTGTAATTACTATTACAAAATATTTAATTGTTTATTTCTAGGAAAAAAGAAAATATTCAAAAGAATTAAAAAAATTTCATTTCAGATATTTATACCCTCTTGAACATTTTCTTTTTAACTTACCTAACCTACTATACTATACTATACTATGACTTACCTAACCTAACTAAACTTATATTTAACTTACCAACTATAAATTGACTTAATAATATTCTAAAATTTGTTTTAAGTATTAAAATACTTTAACAATGGACATTTTTTATATGTATATCGATAAATGTATTTTTGAATACTACTTTCTAATTTAATTATTTAATAACACTTATTTTTTTCACGATTGTTGAATTGTTACTTGTTATTTTAACTGAATATAAACCATCATTTAACAAACCTAAACTTATTTCATTATCGTTTGAAAGTAAAACTAGCTTTCCTGTATTATCATAAACTTCAACTTTAGGATTATTAACATTCGATATGAAAATAGAACTTGCTGTTGGATTTGGAAATACCGTAATCTCCTCTTTCATTTTGGTTTCAGAAATTCCAGAAGCATCAATATGAGTACCAACGACCTGAACATCATCTAACTTTAATACCCATTGGTCAAAACATTGATGATGTCTAAAAGCAATATAGATGTCTTTTCCGTTATAAGCTGATAATGATAATACACGATTTTTATAATCTCCTTCATTTAATCCAGCACAAGTTTCACTATAAATTTCAGTAAAATCAGCAGCATTCGTCCCTGTTTCCGAAACAAGTACTGAATAATGTTCAGAAGGATACATAGGATCACCTCCAGTAGCCCAAAAACTTAAATGAAAAGAAGTATCGTTAATAGTTAATTTTGGTGTTATTAAATAATTGTCGGGTGTTACATAAGAAGAAAAACTAATCGCTACTTTAGTTCCGATGTGAGGAACATAACCTCCGTATGGTAGTGAGGTTCCAGATTCTATAGTCCAACATTGTGTATTTCCATCAGCATCTAATTGACTCCAACCAGTAGTGAAAGATCCTGATTCAAACCCTTCATTTAAAAGAGTATCTTGAGTTTGCGCCAAAGATGTGTTTGAAAAAGATGTCGCCATTAAAAATGTAACAGTAGCAGTAATAATAATTCTTTTCATAAATACTTGGTTTTAATTAGTAATATTTTTTTACAAAATTAATTATTAATGATGTGAAATATTATTAATTATGTACCATTTGAATACTATGGCAATACTATTTTAATACTATATTCTTACCTTTTAAGCTAAAAGAAGAAAAAAATCAGCAAAAAAATTTCGAAATTATATGAAAAACAGGGTTGTACTATAAATCCTTATAAAGATTAAGGTTTTATCTTGAAAATGAATGCTTTTTGATTTTAAAAATTGGAAAAAAACTCGTTTAGATCTGTTTCTTCAGAAATATCTAATCTTTTTCTGAGTTTATATCTTTGAGCTTGAACTCCTTTTACTGAAATATTTAAAATGGAAGCAACTTCTTTTGTATTATAATTTAATTTTAAAAGAGCTGCTAATCTTTTATCATATTCATTTAATTGAGGATATTTAATAGCTAAATTTAACAGAAAATCACTATAGATGTTATTGATATATAAATTAAATTCGTGCCTTTCTTCTGTTAAACTAAACTTTTCTGAAGTAAAACTCATCAATTTTTTAAAAACATCTTCTCTTAAATTTATATCTTTTGATTTGTTTAGTTTATCAACCATCTCCTTAAACTCATCTAGAAAAGTGTTTTTTTCGGTTATATAAATTGCAAGTTTTTCCATTTCAATGTTTTTAATTTTCATTTCCTTTTTCTTTAATTCAATTTCATTTTCTTTTGCAAGTATTTGAGAATTAAATTCAATTTGACGAAGTTTTGCTTTATTAATTTTTAATTTCTGTTTATTAGAAATATTAATAAGAATAAGGGTAATAATTAAAAAAGCAGCTATCACTATAATGAATATTAATCTGATTTTTGTTTTATATTTATTAGATTCATTTTCCACCTTAAGTTTCTCTATAACTAAATTTTCCTCTCTCTTTTTTACTTCATTTGTAAAAACCAAGGAATTTAATTTTATATTAAGATCAGCACTAGAGAGAAGATTAGTCTTAATAAATATATTATTATACTTAAACGCTTCCTTAAAATTACCGATTTTTTCATAAGCTCTTGCCATTGATAATGAAACGCCTTGGCTGGCTTTGGCAAAATCTGACTTAAAATATTTTGAGCCAATATTAATAGCTTCTGTATAATTTTTATTAGCTACATGCCAATTACATAATGAACCTAATACATTATTTGTTGCTTCATTAAGATTATTTTTTTGTGAAAAATCTAAAGAATAATTGTAATATTTGAAAGCTTCATTATTATTTTTTAGACTATCATAAGAAACCCCTTTGCCCCATAAAGAAAAGCAATAAAACATCATAATATCTTTATTACTATTGAATTCTAAAGAAGAATTAAAATTTTTAATTGCATTTTTATAATCTCTTTTTAATAAATTATATTTACCCAAACAGTAATAAGATGTTATTAAAGCTCTTTTATCTTTACTTTTTTTCGCAAAAACTATTGCTTCTTTGATGTACTTATAAGCTTCATCGAGTTTATAGTATTCTAAATATATTTGAGTAATATTTAAAAGAGGGGAAATCATTATTTTATACTCTTTTAGTTTTTCTAATAAATTTTTACATTTAATAAAATACGTTAAAGCAGAAATATAATCATGCTTATAGCTATAGCAGGTAGCTAGCCCTGAATAAATTTTAGCCACCTCATAATCCTTGTTTTTTTCATTATAATAAAGGGCTAATTTAAAATTTGAAAGAGCACTTTCCATTTTATATTTAGAGATAAAAGCATAACCTTTTCGGCTATATGATAATCCGATACCTCGGCTATTATCGTACCTTTTTGATAAAATAAATGCTGTATTTGCAAGCTGAATTGCTTTCTCAGGGTCAGCTATGTATACTTTAAAAGAAGTGTACAAATAAGCATTTATGCTGTCATTAGAATTCTTTGCATTTTTAAGTTTTATATTTAATGAATCTTTTATTTTTTCTTGAGAAAAGCATTTATTAGTGCTTATTAATAGTAGTAAAAAAGAAGTTATTCTTAAATATCGCATAATTTTTACTTTAAAAGTATCATACAAATATATAAAAAATGATCTTTACTTCCCAATTTGATTACTATTGTTATATTTTTAGCCACTTACACACTTTATGATATCCTACCTTAAAAACTGATATTTTATCTTTTCGTTTAGATAATATTTTATCATTTAAAGGTATTAAAGCGTTTATTTATTCTTCTCCTCAATCCATTTCGACATATATCTTGTACTAGCCAAGGTATGATGCATCAACATTGCACCTATAAAATTCTGAAGCCTGTGTTCTTTTAATTGAATTTGTATCTCGACCAATTTATCAATTAAAACCTTTGAGTACATAGTTCTAGAGAAAACAGTTTCAATAATTGCAATTCCTCGTTTCTGTGCTTCTTTCCACTTTTCAGAATTTGAATAAAGTTCAACTGCAGCTTTTGCTATTTCTTCTGACTGATCAGCTATTCTTCCACTCCAATCCAAATTTCCATGCATCGATTCTGCTCCAATGGAAGTGGTTACTGAAGGAGTTCCGCATTGCATAGCTTCCACCAATTTCCCTTTCATACCAGCTCCAAAACGCAATGGTGCTAACGAAACTCTCGCTTTAGAAACAACATCAGCAGCATTTTCAGCTCGTCCTTTGATGATAAATCCTTCTTTTGGATTATTTAATTGGATTACTTTTTGAGTTGGATATGCTCCATAGACATGTACTTCTACTTTCGGAATTTCTTTTCTTATTAACGGCCAAATTTCTTCTTTCAAGTATTTTACCGCATCCCAATTTGGTTCATGAATAAAATTTCCAATTATCACAAAATGATTTCGTTCTTCAAAAGAGATCCATTTTGAAATTTGTTTTAAATCAATTGGATCTAATAAAAATGGGATGTATAAAATGATTTCCGGATCAACTTTAAATGTTTTCTTTAAAATTTCGACTTCTACTTTTGAAATCATTAACGATAAATCACATCTAAAAATACTTGCTACTTCTCTTTTTGCCACATCAGAAAGTAAATCAAAATTAGTCATTTCTCTTTTTTCTTTCAAGGCAACTTGTCGAGCTAATCGAAGACAATGTAAATCAACCGTATCCAGAATTCGTATTGTGTTTGGACATTCTTGTGCTACTCTCCAGCCATACTGTTCTTCGATCATAAAACGATCAAAAAGCACATGTGTTGGATTCAATTCTTTAATAAAAGTATCAAAAGAAGAACTGTTCAATTCAATAGCTATTTTTTCGATTCCTAATTCACGGACATCGAACATGAAATCACTATCTGAAGCAGACGAAGCAAATGTAATTTTAAATCTCTTCGATAAAAAGACATCGATTAGCTGCATCATTCTTGTCCCACCTGCTGACGAATTTGGTTCTGGCCATACAGCTCCAATTATAAGAATGTGTTGAAGTTTTGAACTTTCCATAGTGATTTATTTTACCTCTTCGAAAAGTAGATTTACATTCGGGTCGATGATGATAGATTTAATTTTCTTTGAAATGGGAAACGAAAAAGATTGGTTTAACTGCGTTATTTCAACTGTTTTTATTTCAAAAGTATCATCCGAATAAATGTATTTTATTTCAATAGGACAATTAAAAATAACTCCTGAATTTTGAACTTGTTTAATCTTTATAGAAATATTTTTATTGGTCGATTTCGTTTTAAT
>CANJKA010000200.1 GCA_947474675.1 Flavobacteriales bacterium | reverse complement strand
GATTTAAGTAGTTACTTTTTTCTTGACGAATATTAGATTCAATATATTTCTCAAGCTTTTCTGTTTTACGAATAAGCGGGCAAAAGTCCTGATTTCCAGGAAGATTATTAATTACTTTATGTCGTGGTGAACTTACTCCATCAATTGCATATTGTAATTTTTCATCAATAACAGGTACCAAATTCCCCGTTTTTAGGTCTGGTATATTTAATTTTTTTCCTGTCAACCATTCATATATGAACCAAATTCTTCTACTGTATTGCCCAAGATTTTCCTGCTGAATCATCTCTTCCATTTCTACATTCGAGAGTACTTCAAACAATTTCTTAAACACGAGTAGGTCAACTCCTTCATATTTTAATGCGAAAATTAATTGTTTATAAAGATTTTCATCAGGAAGATAGCTGGTAGAATACACTTTCCATTCATCATTTTCAAATTGTCTGTTTTTTGAACTAACAAATGAGAGTTTATTCGGCATTGGAACGGCTAATTTAAACACTTCTATAATAGCACCATATCCTACTATAACTCCGTCTTCGGGAACTGTTCTGCCATGAAAAACGCTTAATTGCTGTGAAAAATGCTTAATTTTCATCTTAATAATTAAAATTTACTTAAGTCAAAGATACATGAATTTCACGTAATAACGATAAAAAACACGTAAAAATTCAATTAATATGATAAAAACACTTAATTACCATTTGACAATAGTTCTAACCTTTCGTTTATTCGTAAACACAATAGGATAAAGGGATAGAAGCATCAACTCCCCTAAAGACCCTCCGCTTGGGGTAAACCCATAAAAAAACCCCAAACCTATAAGGAATGGGGCTTATAACTTGTTTTGTGACCGCGATAGGATTCAAACCTATAACCCTCAGAGCCGAAATCTGATGCGCTATTCAATTGCGCCACGCAGCCATTTAGCGAAGTGGTGCAAATGTACCTAGGTATCAATTGCGCCACGCAGCCATTTGAAAACTTGTCTTCGCAACAAATGTAACCACAGAATAACAATTCACCAAGGACATTTTCATTTTTTATAGGATATTATTGGAATTTCAAATATTTTTGGAATTAATTCGTTGTATCTTGCAAACAAAAAAATAATGAAGTTTCTTTTTGCCCTTTTTATATCTTTAAATTTATCTGCTCAAATTGGTACAGGTGAATGGCGTTTACATGTACCGAATATATCTGGAATTGATGTGGTAGTTGGAGAAAATGTGGTCTACACAGCTTTTGAAAATGGATTAATGGAATATGATATTGCCACTTCAGAGGTTAGTTTATGGACAGATGTCAATTCACTTTCAGATGTAACTTTAACTTGTTTAGAATATTATAAAGCTAAAAGTGCTCTTTATATTGGATATGAAAATGGAAATATTGATAAAATTAGCAACAATAAAGTAACAAATATACCCGCAATAAGATTAGCTCAAATATCAGGATCTAAAAGAATAAATCGAATAGTAGAATATAAAGATTATATATATGTTGCAACAGGCTTTTCTGTGGTTAAAATAGATCCAGTAAAAGATGAGGTTCGTGATACTTATTATCCAACAAACGGGTTAGATCCAATTTTAGATGTTTCTTTTAGAAATGATTCAATTTTTGCTTTAACGTCTAATAAAATGTACAGAGGCTATATAAAATCTCCTTCGTTGGCTGATCCTTCACAATGGAAAATTGACTCAAGATTACCTATTATTTCAGGAGTTGATATATATAACGACCTTGAAATGATTGATGATCAGTTATTTGTGCTTTATAACAGTCAGATTTATGGTGGTGATTCTGTTTATCAAATAAAAAATACTGGAATTGTTCTTGTTACTGATCCTGCTGTTCACAACGAAATAAACTCGCTTGAAAAATTAAATGGAAAATTAGCGATAAATATAAATGGAGGGATTAATATTTTTAATTCAGATTTTTCAACGTATGTTATTGAAACTTACATTTATGGTTTTGGTATAGAATCAAATAATTCATATTATGATAATGGAATAGTTTGGATTGCTGATAAAGTGAATGGTTTGACAAAATATCAAAATTTTGTCGGGACCAAAATTTCCTTTGAGGGACCAAAGAAAAAAAATTATTACTCTATGGATTGTAATAAAGGAAAATTATTAATCGCTGGAGGAGGAATAACAGGACATGATATGACCTATAATTTAACAGGTGTTCATGTTTTTGACGATGAAAAATGGAGTATAAAAGATGTATATAATCAAAATCTATGGTTTGAAAAAAACGCATGGGATTTTTTAAGTGTGGCAGTTAACCCAATTGATAGTAAAATAACAGCGATGGGATCTTTTTCTGACATGGCTTTATCCTTATGTACAGATGGAGATCAAGTTTCTGAAGTCTTCACGCCTGCCAATTCTCCTTTAGAATCAACAATATGGGGAAATGAAGCGATGATTACAAATCTACAATATGACACACAAGGAAATTTATGGATTGCTAATAGTTTTAGTTTAAATCCTCTTAAAGTGTATACAAAAGACAAAGTTTGGCAAACGATTAGCTTAGGAAATTCTACCGTGAATAAATCAATTTATCAAATTGCAATTGATTATAATGGATATAAATGGATATCAGTTGGAGGTGTTGGATTGATTGCTTTAAATGACAATAAAACAATTCCTGTTTTAACAGACGATAAAATAAAGTTAATTAATTCAGGGGAAAATACTGGAGCTTTACCTTCTAATGAAATTACTGCTTTAGCGGTTGATTTTGACAACGAAATATGGATAGGAACTGATAATGGATTTGC
This sequence comes from Flavobacteriales bacterium, assembly GCA_947474675.1. Lineage (GTDB taxonomy): Bacteria > Bacteroidota > Bacteroidia > Flavobacteriales_D > Crocinitomicaceae > CAIUKX01. The sequence goes on along the minus strand of CANJKA010000200.1, from coordinate 3,481 downwards.
AATTTTATATAATTCTGCCAATGTTTTTGATGCGGCTTTAGGAAGTTATAATGCTCAAAGAATCAAAGTTGATGTTGATGGAAATATTGAATACCTTTTAGGAAATACTTTTATAACAGATATTGAAGTAGATGGAGCAAATAGAAAATGGTTTGGAACTGAAAATGCTGGAATGTTTCTATTATCTGCTGATGGGTCTGAAATTTTACAGAATTTCACAGTTGAAAATTCTCCTTTAATTTCTAATAATATTGTTGATATGGAATTTGATCAATTAACGGGTGAATTATATATCGCTACAGACAAAGGTTTAGTTTCATACAGAACTGATGCTACTTATCAAGATGCAGAATATTCTAATGTAACAGTATTCCCTAACCCTGTCAAACCCGATTTTACGGGACCAATTACGATTCAAGGTATTAAATATGATTCTGACATTCATGTAACAGATGTTGCTGGAAATTTAGTGTATAAAACAACATCTAACGGAGGAACTGCAACTTGGAACGGTAAAACGATGGATGGGGAAAAAGTGAAGTCCGGAGTATATCTTTTTTGGACTGCACCTAATGTTGGGAAAGGAAGAAAAGTTGGAAAAGTAGTTATAATTAATTGACATGAAGATTTTCTATTAAATGAAAAATACAGATCGTGCTATTTTATTAAACAGAATTTCTTATAGTGAGAGTAGTTTAATAGTAACTTATTATACTTTTGAAAATGGAATTCAAAAGTTTATTTTTCAAGGAGGAAAAAAAAAGGCACATCAATTATTCCCATTGTCGCTTTCTGAAATAACTTATTATAAAAGACCTGATAGTGATTTAGGAAAATTAACTTCTGCTGAAAGCTATCAACTCTTGAAAGAAGTACCTTTTAATCCAATTAAATCGACAATTGCTTTTTTTATAGCGGAGGTTTTATTAAAATGTTTAAAAACGGAAGAGTCTGAAAAAGATTTATTTTTATTTTTAGAAGAAGAAATAATCCGCTTGGATCAATTTGACAATTTCACCTATTTCCCCATTTTATTTTTAATTAAATTTTCTCATTATTTGGGAATTTTTCCTCATAAAGAAAATAATAATTGTATATATTTTAATTTAATGGAGGGAGTTTTTGTTCAAATAAAACCAGCAGGAGACATTTATTATACAGGTGAATCTGTCGAATTAATTTCATCAATTATTAGTAAAATAAATGAACCCGTATTAACGCTCTCAACGTCTAAAAAAGTGAGAGAAGATGCTCTTCAAATAATGGTTCAATATTATCAATTACACGTGCCTCAATTTAAAGAATTGAATACTTTTGAAGTGATAAAGGAAATATTATATTCTTAACATGAATTAATCATTTCGCTTTCTTTGGTTCAATTTTACTTGTTAATGAGTTTTTTAACCCTGCCCATTCTACTAACTGCATTTTTATTGTTCCCACGGGAATTTTTGCTTTTACTTGGATCGGAATTCTATTTTCATCGTTAGTAATCCAAAAATTAACATCACTTTCATTTTTAAATAATCTTCCTGTTTGAATTACAGGGACAAACTTATGGCAATTAAATTTCCCTTTTTTAATTGTTATTTCTTCATTTCCAACAAATTTAATTTTTAATAAAAAAATTTCATTATCCATAAAACATTTAAACTCAAAAGTATCATTCACCTTCATTGTTTTAAAATTTAAAGTTCGAGCATAATAAAAAGCAGAGATCATATCTTGAATACCTAAAGTTGTTTTAAACTCTGTTGATCCTCCTACATTGACTTTGTTTTTATCTTGATGAAATGTATAATCTTGATTTATTTTATAACCTCCTTCGTCAACTCTTCTGACAAAAAACCAAGGAAAAACACCTTTTTTGTCAATGTAACTTTCGTATGTATCTACTACTTTAAAAACAGAATTAAACCCCCCTAAAGTTTTACCAGTTCCTTTTACATGAAATAATTCTCGATTTACTCCTTTTTTAGTTGTTGATTTAACTTCTAATACAGCTTCACCTGCATCTATAAATCCATATGATATACGATAACGAAGGACTTCTCCAACTTGAAAAGCTTTGTTTGAAACTGTAGGATACGTAATTAACGAACTACTTGTCATGCTAAACAAAAGAATAAAGCATCCAATAAAGAGAAATAATTTTTTCATGTTTTAATAGGTATTTTATTGTTTTTAAATGTCAAATGAACTACATAAGCAGCCACAAAGTAAATCGCCATTTTAAAATTCATCAGTGTTTAACTAACTTGCTTGCTTAGCAGGTGTGATGTTTTCGCTCATGGCTTATTTTCATGTTATATTTTTGTTAAATCAAAGGGTATGCCAAAATAAAATTTTTTATTTATACAATAAATATTTAATATTGCTGTTATAAATAAGGGTAATAATTTTTTGCGTCTTTAATATAATTTACTACTACAGTTAATAAGGTAGGATTATGAAAAAGAAACAAATATTTTTTATTTTGATGATTGCTTTGATTTTTTTTTCATGTAAAAAAATCAAACAGAAATTTCACAAAAATCCTAAACCCGATAACTATGTTTTTTCACCTATTATTCCAGCAGATTCTGATGATTATCCATTATGTGTTTGGAGTAATTCGGTACAGCCAAACCCAAATCAAATTCCACCAGTTATATTTTACTCTCCTCATCAAGATGATGAAACGCTTGGAATGGGTGCTTCAATTTCAGAGCATGTAAGAAAAGGAAGACCAGTTTATGTTGTTTTATTAACAAATGGGGAAAATGTTAATTTGTTAAAACACATTCAGAATAAATACAAATCAGAGGCAACGATGAAAGATCTTGTGACTGCAAGAAATAATGAATTTATTGCTGCATGTATAGCATTAGGAGTGAGCAATATTTTTATCTCTAATTTAGGCAACGGATTTTCTGAAAAAACAGGGGTAGAATATCTTCAAGAAAAATTTATTCGTACAATGGAATATTTTAATAAATATTATCCAAACGCATCCCATAAAACGGTAAGTGGAAATTGTGATTCGTATGATAATAATTGTCATAAAATGTCAACACATCAAGTTGCTACAAATTCACTTCATTATCTTTATAATCAAGGATTAATATCTGATATAAGACTTTATAGGGTCTATATTTATTATAATATTAATGGTCAGTGTGGTAGAAAATCTAATTGGATAAAAGAAATTGATGAAATCGACAAAACGAATCGAAAGGCTGCAATTGACGAATATAAATTAATTGACCCATTAAATCAACGTTATGGTTTAGGATATAAAAGCGTTGACTTACTTTTTGACAATTCAGTCAATTCAAATTTTGAGTATATTGATTATATATCAAATGATTATTAATACTGTTTTTGTCAGTATTAATAATCATTCAAAAACTTTACTCTTTTTCTCTCCTAACTTTAAAATCTATTTTATAATAAAATAAAGGCAAAAACCCAAGTTGTGTTTTTTCAGCCACAGGAGAAG
>CANJKA010000199.1 GCA_947474675.1 Flavobacteriales bacterium | reverse complement strand
CTTAACCTTATATATTGGCAACTCTGTATAAGTTCTTTCGTCGTAGAAAGGCCCTGGACTAAAAAATAGAGCGAATGGACTTTTACTTGTTTGTTCAAAACGTTCTTTGAAATTTGATGCTGGGGTAGACTCAACGGTATACCTGTTCTTTTCAGTCCCCTTTTCGATTTTCTTGTTTGTAACAAAAAATTCCAATACTTCACTATAAGTTATATGTGATGGTAATTCTTCTGTTTTCTGTTTTCTTTCTTTATTCTTTTTTTCTTCATTTTTCTTTGTAATCGCTTCTTCAGTATCTTCAATATCATTAATATCTTCTTCTATTAAGTCAATTTCAACATTGATTTTATTTAAATAATTAGAGAAGTTTATTCTTGAAGGTATAGATTTTACATCTTTAAATACTTCGAGTTTCATTAATTTTTTCCAAAGCAGCTCATTATCATCTTCAATGACTCTTTTGCTAATCTCAAATACTGATGGAATTCTTCTTACAAAAATCAAAGCTTTTTCGTCTTCGGCTTTTTCTTTTAGTTCACGAGTTAATGATTGATATTTTGGATGATTAGGTTGACGATTAAAAATCTTGAAATAATCAGTCGCCATTTTTACAAGCATATTATTATCCTCACCACTGTAATACTCGTCATTTCTACCTTTTTTACCAGGCTTAATATTTTCCTCACTATCATCAATATCATTGATGCTTTTAGATTCTGGCTCCGCCTTAGATGAAGGAATAAATTCTGTAGCCTCAAGAAAAGTCCTGAGTTTGTCTATTCCTCTCGGCCTTGCTTCATTAGATCTTCTTGCTTTTTCAATTTCCTGAACCAGCTGATAATGATATAATCCAAAAAATAACTCTCCTATAGGATCGGCTTTAAAGTCGGACGGGAGGCCTTTTTCATTTCTATATGCATATTTATTTAAACCCTTTTCCTTTGAGAGTTTGCGCAAACGCCTTACGCATATAAGTTCAAGAATTTCTTTATGTTTTTTGTCACTAAATTTGGATGTAAAATACGAAGTAATGTTATTTATATCTTCTTTAGAAGAGTGATTTGGAGTCGCGGTCATCAACAACACTTTCTTTGCCAAAGGGTTGGTTTCATTACCAAATAATATTTTGGCTGTTTCTGATCTTAAGGTGCCACTATCGGGATATCTAAAATAATGAGCCTCATCAATGATTAATAAATCAAAATAGGGTTGAGCAATTTTATCAATGTTTTTTCTTAATAACTTAATTATAGCATCGTTATCGTCAGGATTTAGTGATCCAGGATTGATACCTATATCCTCGAGATCACCTTTTATATTCGACCTCATTGTTAATGTGCTAAAACTTGTAGTTTTAATAAGAAATAATTTCGCCCAATTTTGTTTCATTTGAAAAACCAATGACAACAAATTACTGCAATAAACCATTTCATTCACAGGGTCTGAGCCAAACTGACTTTTCACCTTATCATCACAAAAACGGTAATGGCTTTGAATAAAACCTTCGTATTCACTCATCCAATTTCTTGCAACTTCTTCTCTGGGCGCAATAATTAAAATTTTAGCATTTGGATTTTCATTCCAAAGGGCGGCACATACGCTTAATGCCTGTATAGTTTTGCCCATTCCCACTTCATCTGCGAGTAATGCTATTTTTTCTTTTTTAAGTATGTTAAAAATTCGCGCTGACCCTAAAACTTGCGCATTTCGCATATCTTTTCCTTTAGGATCATATTTCCAATCACCAATATCTGGCCCAAAATTAACGAGCTTGCTTATGTATTCTGGGTTAATCATAATCCTGTTCTCAATTGGATATTAATAAGTTTTAGAAACTCAGGTAATTGATTTATATCAATGCCATCATATTTAATTCCCGCTGCACTTATCTTATCATTTAAATTGTAATTTTTTATTTCCGACAATAACTCAGTTTGGGAAACATTAACATCCTTAATCATTTCATTATATATTTTTCTGCAACGATTAGTTTCTTCAATCATAAACCATGTAAAAACGACTCCATTCATTTCAGTGGGGATTTGCGATTCTATTTTACATCTTCGTTTTTCAATCTTGTTTATCAGTTCCAGGATCGAACCTACATTTAATCTTCCAATTTTTCTAAGTGAATCTATTCGCTCTGATTTTTTTAATTTCTTAATTTCTTCAAGTTTAGCTCTTATGCGCCCAAAACCTTGAAGGGCTATAAACCAAGGTTGAACTTCTTTCTTTTTCTCTTCTTTACTTTCTCCAAGTTCTTCTTCATCTTCCGGTAAATTTCTAACGTGCAAATCTTTGACTTTGTCAGGAGACTCTTCAATATAATTATAAAGTAAATCGAATTCATCCTCAAAACAATTAGGTTGCCTATCTGATAAACCTATTTCATTAAAATAGCCTCTGAAAACTATTTCTTCTTTATTTTTTATAATAAAATTTCTTCTGTATAAAAATGCAATTAAATCATCTTTAATTGAAAATGGTTTCTGTATGTTTTCAATTTTTTGTTTACTGTCGGTTCCAAAATAAACATGAAGTTTGTTTGTAAAATCCTCAGGTATTTTGCTTGGTCTTGTTAGTTGAATTGTTCCTTCCTTCCAATCAAGTGTTATTTCAAATGGGAAACTATATTTTGCAAGCATACTTTGTTTCTCGTCTTGCATTTCATTTTCGGTAAAATGATTAGCCTTAATAAGATCTTTAAATTTCGACATCTTATCAATGGCCTCTTTTTCTTTTGGCGTTATATTTATAATAACACCGGCTTCAATATTATTGTTAAGATTGTCACTTCTTTTATCTGATTTCTGATAATTGGCACCTGATCTAGTTGCATTCCAAGAGCCAATTACTATTTTCCTTTGAGTTAGCCAAACTTTTGCATGCACAAAAACTTCTTCTTCGTCAAATAATTCTTCTTTAAATTTTATCTTTTTGCTTTTACAACTTTCAAATACCTCCTCTGTAATTGCAATTTTTCCATTATTTTTTGAAGGAATTAATATAATTTGTTCAAAATGCTGTTCTCTTTTTAATTGTTCTGTAAAATCTTCCAAATCCTTTGTCCAATAAGGGCTCCAAATTTTCAGTTCAGTTCCTGAATCTTTCAATTCTGAAGGCAGATTTTTCAGGTCAAAAGATGAGGCAAATTTCCATTTATTGTTTACCCCCCAGTTTTTACCATCTTTTAGTTTTTTTAAAAGTGGGTGGTCTTCATAATTACCAATTTCCGTTTGACTTAATGCTAAACGAGCAAAGAAATCACCAATTCTTCTCGCATTATCTTTATCATTAATTTGTTCAAAGTAAAAACATTCGCGATTGCTTGCCCATGCAGAGACCGTAATGTTGGCAGAGCCAGTAAGCAAATAATAAGAACCATTTTTACCTTCAAAGATTGCAACTTTTGGATGAAATACTCCTTTCGAATAAAACAGTGTGTTTTGATATTCAGTAAAATCTGCAGGATTTACCGGGTGTAATTTTAATGTAGTTTTTTTGATAACCCGATCAGCGTTTAATGCCCTATAATCATAAAATATTCTTACCTCAGTCCCATCAATACTATCGTCAGCTAATTCATCATTCATGTCTTCGTAATGATTTAATTTCTCGGCTTTTGTTCCTGGGAAATCCATATCAAGTATAACTGGCAAAATAAATTGCTCGAAAAACTGAATGTCAAGATTAAACGTTGTGAACCAAGCCCTGCGAACTCCTTTCATTTCAGCAACCTTTTCTTTCAGTACCTTATATAGTTTTTCTCCATTCATTTTAACCTAATGCTGTTTTAAAGTTTTTTAATGTTGGAATATAATAACTGTGATGCCATTCACCTGAGCTTAAGTACTCTTTGGATGTTTTAAAATCATACCTATTGGAGAAATTATGTTTAATGCCATTTTTTTCGGTTATGCTTAACCATGCTCCACCCCCTCGGTCATTCATGATTTTTTTATGATATTCAACAATACCTTTTATCCAATTAATATAATCTAAGTCGTTACAAACAACATTTAATATTTCTCTCTGCCTATCTATTAAAATATTGCTTATTGGTGGTTGAGATTTATGTATTGCGTCTCTTAAAATTTCAAGTTCTTTCTGAACAGAATCTAATGACTTAGAATCCGGATTAGAAATGTGTCTTAACACTTGCTCAGCATGAGATAGAATTGGTGCCCAATCTACAATTCTTTGAAGTTTGTTTTGTTCGATTGGATCTTTGCAAGTTTTTACAGCCGTTCGAAAAATTACAGGTGTAGATGAAATGTTTTTAGTATCTATTAAATTATACACAACAGCAGAGCCGCCATCATTGAGCCCTAATTGAGATTTAAAGTACTTTTTGAATGAACGGGGAATAGTCCGCTTTCCAAAACACTCCATGTAACTATTCCCCAAATTTGTCCAAGCTTTTTTATCCTTAAATTGATAGAAATCTAAAGTTGGGTAACCTTTGTTTTCAGATGCAAAAAGCAATTTGGTTATAAAGTGATAAAGATGATTTTCGAGCAATTCAGTTTCTTTCCATTGTACAATTTGTTCTTCCAATTGAGTCATTAATGTTGGGTTATAATTAATGTGCCTATCAAGTATTTTCATTGAAACTAGCGGACCTTTATATCTCCCAGCCATACCTAAGTTTATTTGATTTTTCAGAAAGCCAGATTCCTTAAATGCAGCTAAAGTAAAATCTCCTGCACTTAGTTTTCCATTAGCCCTTAAGCTTCCGGGTATGCTGCTTCCATCAAAATTATTTTTGTTTAATACAAAGGAAAGAGTAGTAAGATCCTCAAGAAATATCAAAATGCCAAGTTTAAGATCTTTAAGATCATACTTATCGGATTTAAGTCGCGTGTACTTATCTTTTGTAAGGTGATGAAACTCCTTATAGTATTTACATATAAAATAATGATGGAAAAGATTGATACTAAAAATTCGAATATCATTGGCGATAGTTGTGAGTTTATCAGAAAAAACTTCATGAGCCAGGCGAGTCCATATTTTCTGAATTCCCATAGGATCAACAGATGTTTCTTTGCTCAAAAAAGGATCAGATATAGTAAAAAATGGTTTCAAATTTATTTTCTAAATAATTCATCAATTGTTTTGCCTTCTTTATTTTTCAATTCAGGCTTATTTCTATTAAATTAGTTTGGGTTTGTATGTTTGTAAAAGTGTCAAGGTATTAAATTTTTCTCGAGATTTCTCGGGATTTCTTTCGAAATCATAAGGTTTTACGAGGTTTCTTAAAAAATTTGAAAGAAAACTTAATTTTTGTATAAAATATAATTATTTTCTAACCCTCCTCATTCAAATCATCACTTTCGGGTAAAATCAAATTAGTATCAGTTTGCGATGCGCTTTCAATATTTTTGAGGGTTCGTTGTATAGCACGTGAGCGCTTTCCAATTACATCATCCAATTGATTTAAGCCTGCTTGTATATTGCCTTGGGCTTTTTGCATCAAGCCACCAAAATTTTCAAATTCTTTTTTTACCTAAAAATCAACAATATGAATTTTCAAGAGTGTCCACATTATAATGAGATTTTAAACGTATTAACTGAAGGCAGAAATTTTGAGGATATCAATTTTGAAATTGATGAAATTAAGAATTGTAAAGAGTGTTCTAAAGAACGGAGTGTATGTGAGTTATGGACAACCTTAATTTTAGTTGAACATATGAAACCACAAATGAACATCTCAGATGCGAAAGCAACCATAGACAACTTGAATGATCAATTGGGAAAAATAGCTATTAAACTTACAAGAAATTCAAAAACAAACGATGGCGATAATAAATAATAATATAGAAGATGTTTCTGCAAAGCCAACTTGTTCTAAACCTGAACAATCTTTAATTTACTTCTAATTTTAGTTTTTTACACTTCTAGTTTAAAGTTAATTAATTTAACTTTGTCACCAAGAGTCTAATCTATTAGGGAGCTAGATTATTATCCCTATCATCTGATAAGTATCATGTTTTATAGAAAATAATTTGAATCTATTTTTAGATTTTAATTTTAATTAACTTATATCCAATGTCATAATATTTATTTTGAGATTTTATTTTTTTTCTTGTAACCTAAGCCTAGTTAAGATCTTATAAATGAAAATACTAGTTTTCTTTTGATGTAAGTTACAATCAGATTTAAATAAAATAAAATTTAAGTGATTACTTTAAAATTAAAACATAATCAGATAAATTTAAATTAACGTAAAATGAAAGTTGAAATTAAAAGAACAATTCTTGAGTTTTTACCTAAATTAAAGAATCCAATGCTATTGGTCATATT
>CANJKA010000198.1 GCA_947474675.1 Flavobacteriales bacterium | reverse complement strand
TTGAAATTCTGATATTGGATTGAAGTGGAGAGAAGATATTCGTAATACACGAACCATCGTTTGGTGATGTCTTTTTGCTGGTAAGCATCGGTTTTGGAGAAGTCGCGCTTGCATCCAAAATTGATGTACCGGCTTTTAAATTTTAGCTTTTCCATAGTTTTAAATTTTCGCACTTTTTCTCACTCAACAAAAAAACCCTTACTATGTAAGGGTTTTGATTCTCTTGTAGCGGGTGAGCAGGCGATTTCTAACTTTTTAGAAGGGTATGAATTGGTGGTTGATCTGTGGAAATATATGAATAGAAGAGATGATTAATTTTCATGCGGAGTATAAGTTTTCTTTAACCACATATCCAGCAACAGCTTATTCAGAAGCATAAATAATAACGGTGGTAAGACCTGGTGATGTTATCGCCAGTAATAGGGGCTTAGCAGAAATTGCTTTGCCAACGCCACCGATAACACCTGAAACTGTCGTAAATAATGCAGTATTAGTGTGATGTTGCATGAAGTCTTGTATCGATTAGGATACAATCTTCTGAAATGAATTATTGTGAAAAAGGCGGAAGAGGGTGTGTAAATCTCTAAACAGGTGTATGTAAATATGTGAGGGTAAATTGTTATTTTTGAGGGTAATTAATTTTAAAATACATAAGTAATTGCAAAAAAAAAATAAAACGAAATAAAGTTTCGCATATCACTCCATTATTGTATAGCTAAGCGAAGGTTCGTTTCGTGTGCATAAAAGTTAGCTGCAACCCGTGGGACAGACATTACTGAACTAAACAAATAATAACTGAAAGACATGAACGACTTAATATTAATTCTAAAGAGAAAGCGTCCTGACGTAATGGGTGGAGAAATTCTTCAAAAAATATTGCAACACGAGGACTTTAATCTTAACGACTATGATGTATCATACTCAAATGGATTTAGTGCTTTACTTTATGATCATCAAGACGAAATTATTGATTTTATTGTAGACAAAGGTTTCACAAATTTTGTAAGGACTGGTGCTATAAATGAAGATGTAGTTAAAGCAGGGACTCCTCAAAACAAAATCATTCAATTGCTTCAAAAATATCTTGACAAAATTGACATTGATAATGAGTTAATAATTTTAGACCCATATTTCTTTTCTCCGACATCAATTGCAAATTATGCTGACATGATTGAAAATGTTTTAGCCAAATACCTGCCCACAATTGACACGATAAAAATAATTACAACTGCAAAGACTAGCAAAATAGACTTGACCCTGAAGGCGGACATCGAAGCTAAACTAAAAGCTCATAAATCAACACTTCAAATTATTCACTCCACGACCTATGATTATCACGACAGATATTGGATTTCTTCAAATAGGGAAAAAGGAGTTGTATCGGGAACTTCGCTAAATGGCTTAGGTAACCGACTTGCATTAGTTGACAGATTAAACACTTCCGATGTAAGGGAAATTGTCGCATCATTACAAACCGATGGACTAATATAAATTCATAAACAAACTCTTAATTTTCAACTATGTGGACACGTGAGGAAATTCGGGCAGCAGCTAACAGCACATTTGCAATAGGCGGGGTTTCGTGCTCCGCAGACAGTTTAGTTGTAGTCGATAATTTTGTGCTCCGCATCAACATTTGTGCTGAAAAGCCCGCCCATCGCAAATCTGCAAACCGTAAGGGGTAATACTATGACACGAAATAAAAAATAACATATGGACACAACAAAAGCAGTTTTTGACACATCAAATTTTTGGACAGTTAACTGGTACTATTTAGTAGCATTGACAGTCTCTCTAATTGGAATAATAATCGCCTACAAAAACTTTCGCAAAAAGCCACCAACTAATACTGACAAGGGAAATTCTAGCAATAACTCTTTTAATAATAGTTCATCTTCAACGAGTAATCCGACAATACCAATAAGCATTATTAATAACATCAATACTCAATCTGACAATCCCCAAAAAAGTGTTTCTGAAATTCAAAACTCAAGTGACGAAAAAATGAAAGCAACTACCAAAATTTTATTCGTTGACGATAATCATACGGAATACAAAATGGTTTCAATTTTAAAAAAAGCGGGCTGGATAAAAACTAAATCGGTTAAAGATATTACAGACTTAGACGCCCAAGTTGTTATTGATAGCGATATTATTTTCGTTGACATAAATGGTGTTGGACTTACATTATTTGAAGACCAAGGATTAGGACTTGCTTCAGCTTTAAAACTAAAGTATCCCAAAAAGAAAATTATAATTTACTCAGCAGAAACTTCTGGCGACAGATTTCACAAAGCACTAAGACAAGTTGATGACTGCTTATCAAAAAATGCGGAGCCATATCAATTTATTAATTTAGTTGAAAACCTCTCCAAATCATTATGACAAAACATTACTCAATTACATCTATAACGGGGGAAACAGTTTCAATAAATCTTGCAACAGAATGTAAGACGTGTTTTTTAAATTGTAATACAGCTGGTTCATTAGTTAATGAGTGTCCACGGTATGGTGGACAAAGGCGTCAAGGGAAAATTTCAAATACAAGAGGAACTACTTTTCTTTGCGACCAAACTAAAACAACAAAATTATTCAGAGATAAATTAGAAGGACTTTCTTACGCATACCACGACCTTATAATTCCAAAGACAACATTTGAAAGTGAGACCAAGCAGATTGAACAAAAGCGAGTAAATAGACTTGTACATAATTTAACATCAATAAATGCTCATAATATTCAAGAGTTATATGATTTAGTACCCCAAGACATACTTTCAACCAATTATAAAACACAATTAGATTTTCTTCAAAAGGAAATTAAGCGAGACCCCAAAAAAGCCGCTTTAATGTTCATACGAATTGCAAAACATAATATTCATATGAAATCTGAATTTTCTATTTACAAAAAATTAGACAGAAACGATGCTGTCTTAGAGTTAAGTAGTCATCCAATCAAAAAAGTTATACTTAATATTCTCCATACATTTTTCGTAGACTTCACGAGTAATGAAATCTATGTTTCGGTTGCAGACTATGGTGGAAGAGTTAAGATAGATTATGAAAGTATTCAAGTTGCATTGTATCATCTTATTGAAAATGCATCTAAATACACAATGCCTAACAGTAACATAGAAATATCTTTTGGAGAAATTGGACAGAAAGTAAATGTTACATTTAAAATGAGAAGTTTGCATATTGACAATGATGAAGTAGAAAAAATATTTGAAGAGGGATACTCAGGCAAGGCGGCTTGTAATTGTCAATTAAATGGTGACGGAATTGGTATGTGGCAGATAAATCAAATGGTTAAGTTAAATAACGGAAAAGTAACAATCAAGTGCGGACAAGAAACATTAAAAGTTAATGGTGTTCCATATGCTGACAATGAAATAATTTTAACCTTGGACAAATCAAGATAAGAAGAATTACTACCGCTAACATGGGCTTAGCAAAAGTGGCGGTTCATTGCTACAGACATTTTTGTGGTTAATCAAACATTAGTTTTTCAAATCAAGTTTTGTGGTAAAAGTCCCGCCCTTCGGGTAGCTGCAAACCGTTAAATAAATCAAGTCTACCCAAACTCTTTAAAAAAAATAACCTTCACTTGCGCTTAGGTCAAAAATCATTAGACATTTATCATTTTCTTAACTTTCTGCACCGTTCCACTTGACTTATTCTCTAGCTTCATGATCTTCCTTACCGCATAGCCCTGTTTTAACAGTTTTGCAACGTCCTTATTTTCTTTTAGGAATTGTTCATCTGATTTAATTTGAACACCAGTTTTGCGCCCTACTTTTAGTCCATTTTTGCGGGCTGCATCGTACCCACTTTTCAAACGTTGAACGATGGTTTGCCTTTCCATTTCATTCACAGAGTTGAGAATCTGTACCATGAATTGACTTAATGGGTTTACTGTGCCATTTGTATTTAATGTTTCTAGATTATAGTTTTTAATGTATAAACTAACCTTCGCCTCATTCAAAAGCTCAATTACCTGTAAAACCATAATAGCATTTCTACCGATCCTCGAAAGCTCCCATGTGAGAACTTTAGCAATTTGGTTGTGTTTAATGTATTCCATCATTGCCATCAATTCCTTGCGCTCTTCATTTTTCTTAGCACCACTTACCTTTTCCTCAAAGATTCGTTCTACTGAATATCCCATTTTGGAAGCATACTCCAACAATTCATCGGTTTGACGGGTATAGTCTTGAATCTGTGTTGACACCCGTGAAAAAATTACAACTTTCATATTATATATATTTTATCATGTCAAGATTGAAATTCTCTAAATTGGTTTTTCCCCATGCAATTGCATCTAAATAAGCAGTTGCACCTTCAAAGTAAACTATGTCCGTTTGGAAGTTTTGTGAGGCATTTAGGTATTCAATATAACACTTGTTCATGTGCGTTTTAATTCTTTAGATTACAAAGATACACTTTTAATTTAATAATTGATACATTTTCAAGATTAAATTGATACGTTTTAAGTCATGATACACTTTTGCTTTAATTAAAGTGGTTATATAAAGCTCATCTAACCTTAACTAATAAAGTTGTTTTAGAAAGTTACAGCTGTAACTAAAAACAAGCATAGCTTAATTTTAGCACAAAGTCGAAAATCTCACTTATAAAATTTTTTGAAATTTTTTTTGACCAAACCAATTTAAAACATAGACAAACTAAATTACCCAAAAAGGATCCGACCTTTTACTATTCTATTAAAATTACAATCCACAAAAAACACAAGGGTCTAATCCGTATATAAAGGAGTAATAGGAAGGGAGGCAGGAAGGCAGGGGTTACGCCTGTTTACCTACCCCTAGGGGGCGAGTTATTTTATTAGTGAATTATTAAATATTACGATCCTTTTCTAATTGGATAACTATTTATAGTTAAAAGTCATGGGAAAGAATGAGCCAATCGTAATAACAAAGCAACAACTACTCGAATTTGTTAAGGAAAGAGCAGAAAAAGAAAAACAACTTAATGAAGTTGAAATCCCGAACCAAAATGATTCGGTTAAAATAACAAAGAGAAGTGTGGACGATTACATCGATGGAAAGGAGGCGTCACTTAGCATTACTCCCGTAAAAGAAAGAAAGAAAAAGGTATTCAAACTAACCTCATCTCAATTCGGGCAATTGCTTCAAACCCTTGACGATAATAAAATAATAAAGGCTGATGAACTTGACATATAGTCTTTACTTTATATAAAACAAAACTATTATTATTACATGCAAACAATAAAACAAAATATTAAAATTGACCTAAAGAATGAATGGCTGACACCGATCAACCTTATTGAATCTCTGGGTAGTTTTGACCTTGACCCATGCAGTCCAATTGATAGACCATGGAATACGGCTTTAAATCATTTTACCCAAATTGATAATGGGTTAAAGCAAAATTGGTTAGGGCGAGTTTGGTGTAATCCTCCCTATGGAAAAGAAAGCCAAAAATGGATTGAACGCTGCATTGAACACAAAAACTGCATAGCATTGACTTTTGTCAGAAGTGATACTAGGCTGTTTCATGACATTGTGTTTCCCAATGCCACAGCTTTATTATTTCTTCAAGGACGAATAAAATTTTATACTAAAAACGGTGAGCGTGCTGATTCGAGTGTTTCTCCGTCAGTTTTGATTTCCTTTGATGATTACAATGCCGAAGTATTAAAGGAGTGCCAACTTAAAGGCTTTTATATTGATCTAAGAAATTGAGTTTTACCCAATATTCATTGGAACTGTTTTTTTGAGGTAAATTTCATTAAAGGCTCAGATTTTTCTGAGTCTTTTTTATTTAAACTAATGATTGAAGTGTAATATGAATAGGGGTTTAACCCAAAATAACTCATTTTATTACCGTGTCGAAAACTCGGTTATGAGGAGTTGAGATCCAATACAGGATCAATAAGGTATTTAACCAATATTATGCTCTATAACGTCATTTCATTCAACATTGCTTTTAAGCCCTTCCAATTTGGGATATGTTTATCCAAATGTGCTTTAAAATTATCGTTATGTAATCGTTCTATTAAGTGAACCATCTCATGTGCCACCACATATTCAATGCATGCAATTGGTTTTTTTGCAAGCTCCAAATTAAATAAGATATTACACTTTTCCGTGTTGCATGATCCCCATTTGGTTTTCATCGATTTGACATTAATATTATTTGCCTTAACTTTTAAAATCTTCTCCCATTTTGGCACCAGTTCATTCAATAATGTTTTTAGTTCAGACCTATACCATTCTTTCATTAGAATGGCTTTTTGTTCAACTGTCGAAGTTTCTCTTACGAATAGATCAATGTATGTTTTTGTTTTTAAAACAACCTTTGGGTAACGGTATGGATGATCTGATT
>CANJKA010000197.1 GCA_947474675.1 Flavobacteriales bacterium | reverse complement strand
GTTATTTTTTGACCATTTTTCACCTTGTTAAATGAGTCAATCAGTATTATTTGATTCTTTTTAATCAAACTAATTGCTTGATTTAATTCCTTCTCGTTTAGTGTACCTTTTTCAGCAACTTTAAA
This sequence comes from Flavobacteriales bacterium, assembly GCA_947474675.1. Lineage (GTDB taxonomy): Bacteria > Bacteroidota > Bacteroidia > Flavobacteriales_D > Crocinitomicaceae > CAIUKX01. The sequence goes on along the minus strand of CANJKA010000197.1, from coordinate 6,257 downwards.
AGTCTCCAACCAAACTTTTGCAGAACGTTGTCGATTTCCTTTTTCTTTAACAATATGCAAATGCGGTGGCTCATTAAGCGCATCGTAGGCGAAAATAAAAAAAGTCAGAAATTTATAAATAGCAATTTTAGGCATAATCAAATATAGATTTTAATTTTCAACTTGTCAAGTTCTATTTTAAGGTTGCTTATAACGTTTCGCGCGCAGAACTCGTTGCGGCTTGGCAACCGATATTTTTCCACTAGTACAAAATGAAAATAGTAAAAAAGAACGAACAACTTACCGAAAACTTAGCAATGAAGTTTTGCGCGCTGTTACCAGTAGGCGTTTTATTTATTTCTATTGTTCATCATCATCTTTTTGATAACCTTCATAATAATAAGATTGTTCGATTCCTTTAAAAATGACTTCTCTGTTGTCAATTTCGTCAGTTAAGTTTTGGCTAAGCAAAGTTCTTAATTCCAAATCGTTGATTGGGCTTCTTTCCATTGCTTGTAAGTAAAGTGATTTGTCAACAAATTGCCAGTTTACTAATTTTTTTAGTCTAGCTTTTAAAATCATATCGAGCCAAATTCGCATTGTTCTTCCATTTCCTTCCATAAATGGATGAGCAATATTCATTTCAGTATATTTTGCAATAATTTCTTCAAAACTATTCTCGGGCATTTGCTCGATTTTCACCAAGATTTCATTTAAGTACAATGCATTTGCAAATCTGAAACCACCTTTTGAAATATTTAGAGTTCTAACTTTTCCAGCAAAATCATACAATCCACCAAATAAATATTGATGAATTTCTTTCAAACCTTTTGTGGTTCCAATTTCGATTTTATCAATATCATTTGATTCAAACAAACGATAAGCATTTTCAATACTTTCTTTATCAATATTCTTCATATAAAATCAGATTTTTAATCTATCTGTTTATTGTCAAAAATAGTTCAAAAGTTTATAATTTACTTAAAAACCAACTACTTTTTTGTCAATATTTATTTGTATTTATTTCCTGTTTCGATACGCTTACCGCTAACGTGCCGCGTGTAGGCGATGTTGACTTGTGTTGCGCCTGCGGCAAGGCAATATTGCTTACACGCTGTTACAAGCTGGTGTTTTTCTGTTTATCATTTATTGAAAATATATTTCACAATTCTTTCAACTGCTTTAGTTGTTGCTACTTCAATATCGATCTTTGTCCAAGTATCGTTAGGAAAAACTGTCAGCGCTAAGGCAATCTTATATTTACTGTCTTTGTAACCAGATTTACTGTTAATAGAATTCTGTTTTTTTGTTTTAAACCACTCGTTGCCGATTGATTTATTTATATCTTCTTCAAGCAATATTTTGTTCCCAAGTTTATTCACTATGTTATTAAATTCATCTTTATCTGTTATTCCAGCATCTTCTCTAATTGTTGTAATATTTCGACCACTAGCTGGCATAATATGTTCAATATTTACGTTTTCTGCGAAATCAAATTTTAAACTTTTACTGCTAGCATATAAATACTCATTAAGAAAAACTAAAAGGTTTTTATCATAGCCTAAAATCCCGTCTGCAATATCCTCTTCTTTCCAATTTAATCGAATGTGTTCGTTGAAGTCTTCTTTAATAATATCAATTGTAATAGCATTATCGACTAGTTTAATGTTTTCACCAAACAAAAAGGTTTTAAATTTAGAACTTGAATAGCCTGCATCAACCAATTCCAAAATTGTAAAAAGTCTTAACAAGCAATCGCATAGTTCAATGAATTTTGCTTCAGTAATATCACTTGTTTCGAATCGATACAAATAGCTTGATAAATACAACTTGGCATTTTCATTACACTTTAAAAGCAATTTTACTAGTGGATAATCTTTAATCTTATCCCATGTTTCTGTGATTTTAGCTAAGTTTTTGCAAATTAATAATGGTTCATTCAACAATTCTTTCCTTATGTCGGTGTAATATCGTCTTAACCCTGGTGTAGTTACATCAACCGAAGTGTCTTTGACATACTCCTTGTTAACAGCACGGTTGATATACATAAACTGTTGCAAGACCGCATCTATATTTACAATTTTTCGAGTATTCAGTTCATCAGCCAATTTATTTATACTTTCCCACTGCTCATTAAATTCTCTTTTGTCTGTGCCTGCTTTGGAATATAACTGAGCAGAAATAATATCTGCATCTGCTAAGGGCAAACCAGATGAATTAAGAGAATTAAACATGGTTATTGCTTGCTCTATTTGCCAACTACGTATTTCAATAACTTGACACTTCTCCAAAAAAACTTTTGCGAATTGATTTAATTGAGAATCAGATTTTATACTCAATTTATTATAGAAGTATTTAAAATTTCGGAAATGATTAGTGTATTTATTATCTTTTTGTTTCCGTGGAATTTTATAGACATTTTGTTCAGCCGTAATGAAATCTATTGCTTCAATAATTTTCTTTACTTCCTCCGAATGCAACTCATTAATTGAGTTGTTTTCAATAACTGTTATGTTTTGAGTTTTTGTATTATCTCTTAACATAGCAGGAATGTCTTCAGCTTCCGCTTTGTATAAAATCGCCATAATTTTATCCCTGTTCGCTTTAAGTCCCGCTTTTAAAGCTTCTGAATCATCATCGGTTGGTATATTTTCAATAACTTCATTTAATTTCATTAATAATGCTTTTAGCATCAATAAAAATGTCGTTGTGCGTTGTTGCCCATCAATAAGACTGAACTTATTAGGATCTGAACAATCCACTATGATTGTACCAAAGAAATATGGATCACTTGCGTTAGATGAAATAAACGCTTCAATATCTTGCCACAATTTATCGCATTGGGTTATGTCCCACGAATACCCGCGCTGATATTCAGGTATGACAAAATTTGCAGATTTTTCTAATTTAAGGTATCCGCTAATAAGTTTTAGTGTCGGTTCAATGTTTTTAGCCATTTTATTATTTATGTCGTTGTTTATTTCTATTATTTAATTTTCGCTTGTGCTGTCTGTCTTCCTACACTTGCTTGTAACGGTTTGCGTGTAGGCGATGTTGCCTTGTGTAGCGCCTGCGGCAAGGCAATATTGCTTACACGCTGTTAGCAGTAGTTACTTTTCCTTTATTAATCTTAATGAGTAACCATGCAGTTTTGGGTCATCATCTGAATCTATTTCACAATCATTATTACTTAATCTTATTACAATTGCTTTATCATTGAATTTCCCAGATTGAATTTTAACTTTAATTCTTTCTACATCATCAGGTTCAACATAGTCGAGCAACGAATTCCAATTAGATATACACCAGAACATAGCTTTTTCACCTTTTTTATCCCAATCATACTCGGGATAATTAATTGATGGTGAATAGCCTCCAGCAGGTAGGGCGTTAAAATTTGAATTAATTTGCGGGCAAAAATCCCCAACCCATAAACTATCTTTAGATTTTAAATTTCCGCCAGCAAGACTACCTTTATTTGCAAAGTGTGTTTTGGTGCATAATGGATCTAAATAATAAACTAAAACATAGTAGTCTTCAAAAGAAGGCACTCTCCAGCCTATTGGAGCAATATTTTTAGAATCTGATATAGCATAGTAATTATATAACTTACCGAGATGTGCATTTTTTGAATCAAAATTATAATAACACCAAGCAGGTTCTTCTCTATAACCAGCTTTTAACCAATCTTCTTTACTCCTAATTTCCTTAATTATCTCTCCAGATCTGAAAGTTGCCTTGTCAAAATTCTTTTGAGTCCAAACTTGATTACCAATTTTTATAGATGATAGCTCTTGAGAAAATGATAAGTTTGCATAAATAAAAAATAAAATTGTTATCGTTTTTTTCATATTCAGATTTAATTACTGCTAACGGTTTTGCGCTTGGCGCAGTTGGGGACTTAGAAGCACTAAACTGTCAACCTGCACCAATACTTAATACAAGCAAGAACTTTCAATTTTGCACGTCAACCCCCATTGCGCCAAACGCATGTTAGCGGTATGTGGCTTTTCTATTGTAAATGTTATTTCCAAAACATTATTACTAGAGCAGCAATAATCACAACACCAACAATTATTAAAACAGGAATTATCAGTTTTGTGTCGCCGCCTTTCATTTCAATTTCAAATTGTCCTGAACCTGTTTTTATTATCTGCTTAGATTTCACATACATTCCTTGCTTAGACATTGCAGAAAGTTCTCCCATAATAGCAATTAGGTCATTTTGTGCAATTTGGCTTTGAGTAATTTTTTCTAAAGCCCCTTTACGAATTTCTATATCATCAGATGCTACTCGTTTAGAAAGTTCATGCCTGTCTGCTTCGGTCAGGTTTGGAATTTTTGTGATGATGTCAATTATTTTGACATTCTCTAATCTTGCTAATTGTTGATTACTATTGTCCATTTTGTTTGATTTCTGTTTTAAAGTGTTTTATGAGTTTAATCTCTTCATTAAGTAAGCTAAAGTAAAATATCGCTATATAGAAACCGCCTATAAAAAGAATAGGGAACCATTCGTTTCTTATAGCTACCGTTACAAGTCCTGCTACAATAATCGTGAATATTACAATCTTACTTAAAGATTTTGCGATAGATGTTTTAATCATCTTAATGGGTTTCATTTGAATTTGAATGTTCAAGTTGCCACTTTCTCCTTTGAATGTAGATTTCATATTCACTTCGCTGTCAGAGCGTGAAAGTTCGTCATAATGGTCAAAAAACAACTTTATATCATGTGCATTAAGAAATGCATTTGAAATAGCTTTGTTTGCATCGCTGTTAATTGTTACAAGCTCATTTGCCAAATATTTGTCTGAAAATTCCTTGAAACGGCTGTTTGCAACAATCTCTTCAACTAAAATGTCTGGAACCTTGATTTTGTCAAATACCTTTTTGGTTAGATCAATAGTAAGGTTTAATACGGTTACACTATAAGATGCTGAGAATATTCCCCTATTGACTAGTTGCATAAATGGAATAAAGGTATTAAAGTCCTTTTCAATTTGGTCAAGTTGCTTTTGCAACTTTATGTAAACAATGTATTTTGAAATTTTAATTACGTCTGCTCTCTCACTATCGTCAAGCACATAAAAAGGACCAACTAAACTAAGTTGTTTAGCTCTATCAATCTCTTTCTGAAAGATATTCTGTATGTCAACATCTGTTTGTATTTTATCTTTAGTATAGGTATTTCGTTGATTTTGAAAAAAGGATTGAACTGTTCTCTTTATGCCCCCAACTACTTCTTCAATTCCTAGTTTATAACGTGCTTCTTCTTTAATTCTATTTAAGGTTTCCTTAGCTTTTTCGTTTAATAGGTCAGGCATTATTGAAAGAATTCTCTCTTGTTGAACATTAGAAAGCGTTCTATTTCCATGTCGCCAGTCCCAATAATAGGTTTTCATTACATACTTGAAAGCAGATTCACCGAACCTTCTTTGATAAGCTCTCATGATGGTATGCATTTCTTCGTCTGTGGAGTTGAAAAACTCATTAATTAAAAATTTGTGATAATTAAAGAAATGCCCTGACCTTGGACTAAAGTCAATATCTTTTTCTGAAAACTTAAATGTGAAAGAATAGCCCATTATCTTTTGAAGTAGTAGTAAATTCCAATCAAAAATAAAAGAATTAAAACAGAAATGATGAAAATTTCCTTTGATAAAAGAGGGTGCGGAGCACCCCGTTTATAATCTTGTTTCTCTATTTTTTCGTCTATTTTTTTATTACCCCACATTCCTTTGTTCTGCTCTGATGCGGATAGTTGAGCTTCTTTATATTCACTAGATTTTTCAAATTGATATTTCAAATAGGCAAATGCAAATCCATCTAAAATCATTTTTTTATTTATGTCTATGCCGTCTAGTATTACATATCTTAGAAGTCTTGAATAACGGTCTCGGTCTTTTGAGATGTTGTCGGTCTGTAAGTCTATTGTCTTGCCATATATTAAGTCTGTAAGGTGTTGTTTGGCTTCTTGCCCAAAGATGTCGGAAATTTCAGGAGTATTTATACCGATTAGTCTTACCGCTTCACCTGTTTCGGTTTCAAATGTGTCTCCGTCAATAACTCTTGTCACCTTTGTTGTTGTCCCGAAACAAACAAAAGTCGTCAGTAATAATATGTATGTTATTGTCTGTCTCATTGTCGTTGTTGTGGTCGTCCTGCCATTACTGCTAACTTATTTATATCCCTGACATAATCAGGGTTACACACCCATTTTGGGTGTGTAACCCTGATTATGTCAGGGGTTATATGCGAATCTATTCTTTTATGTT
>CANJKA010000196.1 GCA_947474675.1 Flavobacteriales bacterium | reverse complement strand
TCCAAACAATATTACATTATATCTTCTTTCTTGATGAAAAAACACATGGTTGAATTAAAAGGAGAGGATTTTTACATTACAATTTCCCCAACACTTGATGTTTCCCTAGGTAAAGATTTACAAGATACTATAACTCGAAAATTCCAAAATACACGTGGATATGTTATTGAAGGAGATTTATTTAAAAACTTTTCATTTTCAACTTCTTTGTATGAAAATCAAGCACGATTTACGAAATATGAGTCGAATTATTATTTGTTAATTGGAGAGTTATATCCGGGCGGAGGGGGCTATTCAGCTCAAAACGCAGTAATTCCAAGTGCAGGCCGAACAAAATATTTTCATACAGATGGATTTGATTATGCGTATGCAATTGGAAATGTAGTGTATGCACCAACCAAAAAACTTCAACTATCAACTGGAAATAATTCTCATTTTGTTGGTTCAGGATATCGATCACTTTTATTATCTGATAACAGTGTGAATGCTCCATATTTTCAAGTTAATTATAAAATTTCAGATAAATGGACGTTCATTTACATGCGTTCTAGAATTTTGAATTTAATGAGAAGACCATATACATCCAATGTTGAAGCGTTTTACGAGCAAAAAGCGTTAGCTACAAATTATATTACGTATAAAGCTTCCCAAAAATTGAACATTAGTTTATTTGAAGGAACTATTTGGAGTCGAGGGAATGCAACTACTTCTACACCAGTAAATCCACTTTTCTTTAATCCGATTCCAATTCTTTCGAGTCAACTTATTGATACTTCTAAATTAAGTACATTGCTCGGGATTAATTCTGAATATTTAATTAATTCTAAAAATAGAGTATATAGTCAGATAGCAGTGACTAATTTTGATTTCAATTCTACGGGACTTCAATTGGGATATAGAGGGTACAATTTTGGAAATCTTAAAAATTTCATGTTGCAAGCCGAATATAATTATGTTCCGAAAGGTTTGTATGCATCGACGAATCGAAGATTAAATTACAGCCATTATAATTTACCATTGGCTCATCCGAAAGGAAATGGATTTCAAGAATTTATTGTTAGAGCAAACTATGAATATCAACGATTTTACATTGATTTGAAAATAATTGTTTACGCTTTAGATGGATATCAAAGAGCCTCTTTACTTCCAGTTGATAAATTTCAAAGTAAACAACATGGACAAATTCAACATGAACAAATTGAGGTGGGTTATCGATTCAATAGAAAATTGAACTTAACTCTTTTCGGATCGTACATTTACAGAAATGATGCAACTGAAGTAACTTCAATTACACAATTTTTCAACGTTGGAATTAGAACAGGTTTAATTAATCATTACAACGACTTTTAATGAACTGGAGATTATTTATAGCCCTTTTAATAACAAATTTAAGTTTTTCTCAAACTGAAGTTGGAGTTGTGTTCGAAGAATTACCTAGTGATACTGTTTTACCTTTATCTGTCTCCTCTCATTCTTCTATTTTACCTTTTGTGAGGGTTGAAAAGAACACTCAATCAAAATTTTCGAAATCCATAAGCTTAAAAAATTCAAAATCACTTATAATTTCACCATTAATTGATTTGGGAGGATTAATTAATAATAACCTATCATTTCGAACAGGACTTGGAGCAACTTTAACTAGTAATTTCAACTCTAAGTTATTTTTTAGAATTTCAGCAATTCAAGGATTGGGTGAATCTGAAAAAAAGGAATTTCAACCAAAATCATTCATTGTAAACAACGAAGAAGGAAATCGTTTTAATTATACTGATATACGTGGTAGAATTTCGTATACACCTAATAAAATTTTCAATTTTCAAACCGGTGTAGATAATAATTTTATAGGAGAAGGAAATAGATCAATGCTTTTAAGTGATTTTGGGAAGCCCTATCCTTTTGCACAAATAAGGACTAATTTTTGGAGAGTAGAATACATGATACTGTATCAATTTTTCACCGAAAACGCTTCAAATAATACTCTAAAATCAAAATATGGGTCAACACATGTATTGAGTTACAATGTAACAAAATGGTTAAATATTAGTGCCTTTGAGTCGGTTGTTTTTATGCCTAAAGACACAACGTTAAATAGAGGGTTTGACGCGGAATATTTAAACCCCATTATCTTTTTTAGACCTCAAGAATATGCATTAGGTTCTTCAGATAATACATTTTTAGGACTTCAATTATCTGTAAAGTATAAAAAACACACATTGTATGGTCAGGTTGTTATAGATGATTTTGATCTTCATGAAATGATATCCGGTAATAAGTGGTGGGCTAATAAATTTGGAGGACAAGTTGGAATAAAAGGAAAAGCAATTTCAAAAAACACAAATTTATTTTATAGAGTTGAAGTTAATATTGCTAAACCCTATATGTATTCACACGCAAGTTCTAGTCAAAATTACGGGAATAAAGGATCCGTTTTAGCACATCCTTATGGTGGAAATTTTTACGAAATTTTAGGTGAAATCAAATGGCAAAAAAAGAAATGGCTTTTTAAAGCATTTGTAAATTATCATTTATACGGTGCTGATTTTACAGATAGTATAAGTTATGGAGGAAATATTTATGCCTCCTATAATTCACACCCAAATCAATACCATAATTATATCGGCCAAGGAATAAAAACAAATGGCATAAAGTTTATGTTTTCAGCAGCTTACCTTATCGATAAGAGTTCTAATTTACAAGTGTTCCTTGAAAACCATTTTCAAGGAAATACCTATTACAACATTCCAGGATGTCAGCTAGTAGTTGGGTTAAGAAGTTGTTTATGGAATGATTATCGGAATTATTGAAATAGACTCAAGATCGCTTTCGCTTTTAGATATTAGACTTCGGCGTGAGCTCAGTCGAACGAACGCTTCGCTTTTAGACTGATGACGGGGAGTTTGTTAAAAAGTTACATGGAGAATCCACTAAAACAATATTAAATGATGTTTCAAAAATATATTTCGATAATAGTTTTAATTTTTACAACATCCATTTCTTTTGGTCAAAAGCAACTATTAAAAAAGTATGACTTTGATAAAGGAGGCTACTATTTACTAGGCATTCATTCAGCAAGTGATCGTAATGGTCTAGCCGACAGTTTAGGTGAATTTTATACGGATGACCCAAAAATTTTGAGTGCTATTAAGGAGGAATGGATATTTAAAAAACCAGGTATGAATTATGCCTGTGGTTATCATTATATAATATTGATTTGTAAAGATGGATTGGAATTGGAGAGATTTTCAATTAACCTAAATTGCCACGAAATCGTTAGTGATATGGGAAGCTTTTATTTTGATCCTCAGAAGTTACGGATGTTTAAAGATGATTTTAAGTGGGTTTTAACACAAAGGAAAACATTCACTTTAGTGTCAGATGCGAGAAATTATAGAGATAGTGTATTGAGAGACACGAATCTAATAATGACACCAACTCCAACTTGGACAAAATTTGAAGGGTCTTTTTATTTCACGTATGATATCTTAAAAAGGAACTATGATTTTGAGGATGAAGACGATAAATTACTCGCAAAATTGACTGAGGAGATAAAATTAAAATATCCAGAAGAACAGTTTGAGCTTGAAAACGCAGGAGGTTCTAGTTCGGAATTAACTGTTTTAGTAAATTGCAATAAATCACTTTCAGATAAATTTAGTTTGTATAGAAGGATCATATATGATAAGTGGAAACCATTTGATCTGTATTTTTGTACTTATTGGAAAATTAGTGAAAGACTTAATAAAAAAATAAAAGGCTGGAAGTAATATCGGTTACAAATAACATCTTGAGACGCACTAAAACCATTAGTCCGATGATTGGTGTGAAGTGAAGTATCTTTTTCATATCGAATCAATATAAACTGATGTTTTGAAGTTAAGAATGGTCTAATGTCTATTGTCTAAAATCTAGAATCTAAAAAATCATAAGTCTTAAAATCTTTCATCTTTTAGTCTGGAATCTTAAAATGAATCTCAATTTTTAACTAACTTTACTCTAAAAATAATATAATGAAATTTTTCGGATTTATTTTCATGTTCATCACTCTGTCATCTTGTGCTGATTTACACAAAGGAGATCAACTTTTAGCTGTTGAAACAATGCATAAAACACTTGATAGTATTACAACTGTTTTGATTGAAAATGATTATAAATCAATCGAAGAAATTAGAATTGAATCAAAAGACGTGGCTGAAAAAATTAAAGGCAATTACAAAGGAGATACTTTAGATATAGAATTTGCTAAAAAGTTAGATGATTATAAACAAATGTTATTTTCTTTTGATCCTTTAAAAAACGGGTATATTTTATTATTAAAAAACACGAAGGAAGAAAAAAAGGCGTTATCTAAATTAATGGATGACATTGAAAAAGGAAACGGGGAAAGAGCAAAATATCAAGAATTTATTCTAAATGAACAAAAAAAGACGAAACAAATTTGCATGTTATTGAGTGATTACGTTTCTCAGCTTAAAAAATCACTAACTATTTATCACCAAAACAAAGATGCAATTTATGATTATTCTTTCAGCCTCATTGCGAAGTAATTGTTCTAATTTTTGTATATTGCACCAATAAACTGTATTAAAAAGTATACGCATCTAAAATATTTCATAAAAGTCAATTTATCCAAACATGAATAAAATTCTTTTTCTGATTCTAATATTCAGCTCAACTTTCTCTTTTTCGCAAGAAGGAACAGAACAACAGTTAGCACAATATTACTTTTCGAATGGTGAATTTGATAAAGCAGTTAATTATTATCAACGCTTGTTTACAGCAGATGCGAGTAAGTTTAATTTTAATCGATATTATGAATGTTTACTGAAAACAGAAAATAAAAAAGAAGCTGAAAAACTATTGAAAAAACAGATTTCAATTAATAAAACAAGTTACGAATACAAAGTTCTTTTAGGTGAATTTTATGAAGAATCACGTGAAATTGAAAAAGCAAATAAAATTTACGATGATTTGGTGGATGAATTGTCAGAAAACCCAACTGTTTTTATTGAAGTTTACCAAGCCTTTAAAGCGAAAGATAAATATGATTATGCCCTAAAAACTATTGAGAAAGGAAGAAAAACATTTAAGAAAGCATATCCTTTTAATTTACAATTTGCTGAGCTTTATGCACAGAAGGGAGAAAAGGAAAATATGATAAATGAATATCTTGATTTGTTAGATATTCAAACAAATTACCTAGAAACAGTTGAAGCATTAATGTCCAAGCAAATCGATTTTACACAGGATTCAGTCGTAGAATATGATATGCTTCGTCAGAAATTATTAGAAAGAATTCAGAAAAAACCTTCCGAAACTATATATTCAGAAATGTTGATCTGGCTTTTTATTCAAAAGAAAAATTTTGGTTCAGCTTTGATTCAAGTTCAAGCATTGGATAAAAGAGAAGCAGCAGAAGGAAGACGAGTAATGGAATTGGGGATCATTTGTGTTGAAAATAAAGAATATGAAACGGCTAGAAAAGCTTTTCAATATGTAATTCAACTGGGAAATGATAAAATGTATTATTATAAAGCAGAAAATTCACTTTTAAATACGCGCTTTTTAGAAATAACAACGAATAGAACTTACTCAAAAGAAGAATTAGACCAAACTTTATTAGAATATCAAAAATCATTAGAAAGAGTTGGAAAGAAAAGATCGAGTCTTCCATTGATAATTGAGATGTCTCATATTCAGGCTTTTTATTCAAATCAAGCTCCAATTGCCATTTCGAATTTAGAAGAAGCCCTGAAAATATCTGGATTAACAGATGTTGAAAGGGGAGAAGTTAAAATGCAATTAGCAGATGTATTGGTTTTAAAAGGAGATATTTGGGAAGCTTCACTTTATTACATGCAAATCGATACAGATTTTAAATTTGAACCAATCGGACACGAGGCAAAATTTAAAAATGCAAGAATATTTTATTATGATGGAGAATTTGATTTTGCTCAATCTCAATTAAGTGTTCTAAAAGAATCTACAACTAAATTAATTGCTAACGATGCTATGAAATTATCACTTTTAATTACCGATAATTTTGGGCTAGATAGTAATTATACAGCAATGACTTGGTTTGCCAATGCAGATTTATTAATTGAACAACACCGCTACGATGAAGCGTTTGTGCTTTTTGATAGTATTGTGACAAAATTTGCCTATCATAGTTTAAGTGATGAAATTTTATTAAAAAAATCACACGCTATGCAATTGCAAGGTAAGTGGACTGAATCCGTTGTATACTTAGAAGATTTATTAAAGTATTTTTCAGAAGATATTTTAGCAGACGATGCTTTATTTCAATTGGGCGATATTTATGAAAATCAATTAAAAGACAAAGAAAAAGCCGCGGAATATTATAAAAGAATCCTTTTTGATTACAAAGGAAGTCTTTATGT
>CANJKA010000195.1 GCA_947474675.1 Flavobacteriales bacterium | reverse complement strand
GGAACAACTTATTCGGTCACTTATACGACTGCCGGAACTTGTTCATCTAATACTACAAATACGGTCACAACAACATTGACTGATGTTTCAACGTTCACAACAACACCAACGTGTACAGGTGGAACATGTGTAATTACAGGAGTTACAGGTGGAACTTTTACAATGGTTGCATCAGGAGCAGCAAGTATAAATGCAACTACAGGAACAATCACAGGTGGAACATCTGGAACAACTTATTCTATAACTTATACGACTACTGGAACTTGTCCTTCGGCAACTAGTCATTCCGTAACAACACTTTTAACAGATGTTTCAACGTTTTCAACAACACCAACGTGTACAGGAGCAACATGTGTAATTACAGGAGGAACAGGAGGAACTTTTACAATGGTTTCATCAGGAGCAGCAAGTATAAATGCAACTACAGGAACAATTACAGGTGGAGCATCTGGAACAACTTATTCTATAACTTATACGACTGCAGGAACTTGTTCTTCTAATACGACAAATTCTGTAACAACAACATTAACAGATGTTTCAACATTCACAACAACACCAACGTGTAATGGAGGAACTTGTGCAATCACAGGAGTTATAGGTGGAACTTTTACAATGGTTGCATCAGGTTCAGCAAGTATCAATGCAACAACAGGAACGATCACAGGTGGAACATCTGGAACAACATATTCGATTACTTACACGACTGCTGGAGCCTGTCCTTCGATTTCAACAAATCCTGTTATTTCTTTAGATTCTGATGATGCAACATTTACGGTATCTCCTGTTTGTAATGGAGCAACATGTCAGATTACAGGTGATGCGGGCGGCGTTTTTACTATTAGCACAGTTGGATCTGCAATTATTGAAAGTTCAACTGGTATTGTTTCAAATGGAAAAGCAAATGAAGTTTATTCTGTAACCTATTTAACTGTAGGTGCTTGTCCAGTATCGTTAACAATTACAGATTTAATAATCGTTCCATGTGAAGTTGAAATTCCAACAGCTTTTACTCCAGATAATGATTTAGTAAATGATTTGTGGGTTTTAGAAGATGTAGATGCTATTTATCCTGAAAACAGTGTAAGTATTTACAATAGATGGGGAGGATTAATATTTCAATCAGAAAAAGGAAAATATGCAACAACTCCTTGGAATGGGAAATATAAAAATGACGATTTACCAGTCGGTACTTATTATTTTATAATTGAAAATGGTTCTAATTCAAGTGACACGATTAAAGGAACTGTTTCAATTTTGAGATTGTAACGATTGTAAAATAGATAGCTTAAAGTATTAAATACTGTAACCTTTTCTTGCTTTTCTCTTATTCTAAGTGATCAAAGAAAACGGATGAAGTTATTTTTATTATTTATTTTTTTTCCTGTTTTGTCAATTGTTGGTCAATCAATTGATACAATTGGTATTATTGAAAGATGGGTTTCAGTTAAGCCAAATTGCGAAAATGAAAGCCTTTTTTATGAAATGGATTCTTTATATAAAGGATCTGACTTAATTTATATGATTGATTCATTGACAGAATTAGGTAAAATTGAGATTTATAACGATGGAATTGACGTGCGTAAAAGAAATGATTGGTACCCGATTCCGTATGTTGAAAATCAAAAATCTTATGAATCTGAATCAGGATCCTTATTTAATCAATTTGTGATTAAGCCGAAATCAAATGATATTCCACTCGTTAATATGGGAGGGGAAGATAGTATTATTGTAATAGATGGATGCTACATGCTTACTTATTTCCCGATAAGATCCTTTAAATTTTCAAAAGAAGATGTATCAGAAATTAGAATTAAAGAAGTGCGTTTTTATAATACGACTAGTTCTAGTTATGAGTATAAAGCAAGCGGTTTAAGTCTTTTTGTAGGAGGTAAATTCGGAAGAGAATTATTTTGGGTCAGTTTAGAAGAACTCTTTAATGAGTTAGAGAATAAAGAACAATTGCTATGGTATAAAACTCTTACTAATAGAGAATATAAAGGGGTTGTATATGAAACATATTATTGGACAAATTAATTTAATTTTGATTCATATTGTTAGTACTTCTTTATCTAACAATCTTTACCTATTTTTGAGGTAAAATTAGATAATTCATGAAATCACTTAAACTCCTTTCAATCCTCTTTTTCCTTTTTATAACTATTTCTATTCAGGCGAAAGATAAACAAGACACACTATATTTTGATTTAGCCTGGAAAAAATGTACTAAATCAAAATCAAGTTTTTATAGAATTGTTTCAAAAGAGACAGATACTTATAAAGTAATGGATTACTATATTACAGATACTCTTCAGATGATTGGATATTATACTTCTAAAAAATTAAAAGTTAAAAATGGAATTTTTCAATATTATTCTGAGGATGGATTTTTAACTTCTGAAGGATTGTATCAATTTGGGAAAGAAGAAGGTGTTCATTTATCTTATAATAAAGGAGTCCTGATTTCACAAGTGAATTATTTGAATGGCATGAGGAACGGTCATGCACTTTATTTTTCACCTATCAATGGAAGAACAATTGAAGGGGAGTGTGTTTTAAATAAAAATGAGGGTTTATGGTTAAGTTATAAGGTTCCAAGTATTATTTTGCTGAAAAAAAATTATGTAGGAGGAAAATTAAATGGACCATTTCAAAGCTATTATGAAAATGGAAATATAAAAAGGAGAGATATGTATGCTCAAGATTCCTTGACAAGGGGGAATTGTTTTGCACTTGATGGAAGTGAAATACCTTATTTTGAATACGAAACAGATGCTATTTATAAGAGTGGACCAGAGGATTATAGAAAATACCTCAGTGATCATTTTGAATATCCAGAATATTGCATCAATAAAAATATTAAAGGAAAAGTTTACCTTTCTTTTATCATTAATGAAAAAGGAGAAGTTTCTGAAATAAAAGTCGTTAAAGGAGCACATCCAAAATTGAATGCGGCGGCTGTAAATGTTTTTAAAGATATGCCGAATTGGACTCCTGCTAAAATTGATGGTGAAGGTGTTTCCTCCTATTTTAATCAAGTGATTAATTTTCAATTAGATTAATTATTCTCTTTTTCATGAAACAATTATTAATTATCGCCTTATTTTTTGCTTTCAATTCACTATCTCAGTCAAATGATACAACTTGTATCAAACAAAGATGGATTTCAATTAAAAATACGCCTGAAAACGCAGTGTTTTTTCCAAATAAACAATCAGGAATTAATGAGTTTGATTTGTTTCTTTTCGTTTTGAATAAAGCAAAGTCAGATGAAATCGAGGTTTATACAGAATGGAATGATTACAATAAATGTAAATGGTATCCTATTCCAGATTTTAAAATGGGATATTTACCATTAAATATAGACTCTTTAAAAGCCGAAATAAAATTAGGCCATTATGAAATAGAGATTGAACAATCAGACATGCCTATTGTAAATATGTATGGAGAAGACAGTGTAATTCAAATAAAAGGAGTCAACCATTATGTTTACCCACCTTCTTTACTTTTAAAAATGTCAGTTTATGATGTCAATGAAATTCGAGTTTTAGAAGAAAGATATTATGATTCAGTAAAAAAATCGTTCATTTATAGACCTGTAGCAATGAGCTTTTTTGAAAAAAGAGGAGTTGAAAATGGAGTTGAACTTTTTAGTATTCAAATTAGTAATATCACAAATAATATTGTCGATTCTAAAAAATATGCTTGGTATAAAGCTTTGATAGAAAGGAAATATGTTGGTTTTCAATATTTACAAATATCTTGTTACGATGATGTTATTAGAAAATAGAGTTGTGAAATATACATCACTAGTATTGTTTATTTGTTTCGCGAATCATTTTGTATATTCTCAAAATACGGATTCAAGTTGTATAAAATCAGTTCGAATTGCTGTGAAACCAACTTTAGAAAATGATTTAATCTTCAAATCAACGGAAACAGACTTGATCACTCTTATTTCAAGTTTAGTAAATTCAAATAAATTGACAATTTACAAAGAAGAAAAAGGATTTGAATTGGATAAAAAAATGATTCCAATTCCAGAAGTTGAATATTATTTAGATGCTGAAAAAAAGGATACTGTTTATTCTTTTAAAAAAAGTGAATATTTCGAGATTAAAGTACCGTCTACTAGTCCAATGATTAACTCTGTTGGAGGAGATAGTATGATTTTTAATGACGGTTATTGGGCGTATTGTTATCCGAAATTTGAAATTGGGAAAATAGAAATGAAAGATATAAAAGAAATTAGAATTCAAGAAATTCATTTCATGGATGATAAAACAAATTCAATTCAGTTTTCGGAGAGTAAAATAAGAGCTTCTAAAATTGGATTTTATACGAATATTTGGGGAAATGAAGTTGATTTTTGGGTGGATTTAAATGAGTTATATCTAGCACTTGGAGTCAATAGTAATTATACTTTTATAACCGCTTTAAAAAACAGATCGTACAAAGGATTTCAGTATTCTCAAGTTCCTTGTTCAGATTAGTATTAGGAGACTGTTTTTTATTTTTATTCGGTTTCTTTTTACAATTGTAATTAAAAATAAATGATTTTTTTATAATTCAGCCATAAAATTATTAGATATTTCAACAACTTATACTAATTTTATAGCAAATTAAAAAAGAGAACATGATTATTGAACCTAGAATGAGGGGATTTATTTGTTTGACTTCTCACCCAGAAGGATGTGAACAAAACGTAATAAATCAAATTAATTATATTAAATCAAAAGGTAAAATTGATGGACCAAAAAACGTATTAGTTATTGGCGCTTCAACTGGTTTTGGTTTAGCTTCTAGAATTACAAGTGCATTTGGATCTGAGGCTTCGACTCTTGGTGTATTTTTTGAAAAACCACCACAAGAAGGGAAACCAGGTTCGCCAGGATGGTATAATACCGCAGCATTTCAAAAAATAGCTCAAGCTCAAGGTTTGTATGCAAAAGGAATTAATGGCGATGCATTTTCAACTGAAATTAAAGAGAAAACAATTGCTCTTATTAAGGAAGACTTAGGTAAAATAGATTTAGTCATTTATAGCTTAGCGTCACCTGTAAGAATGCACCCTTTAACAGGTGTTTTACATAAATCAGTTTTAAAGCCTATTGGTCAAATTTTCACAAATAAAACAGTTGATTTTCATACTGGAATTGTTTCTGATGTTACGATGTCTCCTTCAACTGATGAAGATATTGAGAACACAGTTGCTGTTATGGGTGGAGAAGATTGGGATATGTGGATTGAAGCATTGTTAAAAGCTGATTTACTTTCTGAAAATGCGAAAACAGTTGCCTATTCTTATATTGGACCTTCTATTACTGAACCAGTTTATAGAAAAGGAACAATTGGAAAAGCAAAAGATCATTTGGAAGCCTCTGCTTTTGCCATCACAGAAAAATTAAAATCTATAAACGGAAATGCTTATGTCTCTGTTAATAAAGCGTTAGTTACACAAGCAAGTTCAGCTATTCCTATTATTCCTTTGTACATTTCTTTATTATATAAAGTGATGAAAGCAAAAGGAACTCATGAAGGGTGTATTGAACAAATTCAAAGATTGTTTTCTGAACGTTTATACAATGGTAAAGATTTAACAACTGATGAAGTTGGTAGAATCAGAGTTGACGATTGGGAAATGGATGCAGAAATTCAAGCTGAAGTGGCTAAATTGTGGTTGGAAGCGACAACTGAAACTTTACCAAATATTGGCGATTTAGCAGGGTATAGATCTGATTTCTTGGATTTGTTTGGTTTTGAAAACAAAGCAGTAGATTATTCGAAAGAAGTAAATGAAATGACTGATATTCCAGGATTAGTATAAAAATATTTAATTCAATTAAAAGCCTAAACAATTTTTCGTTTAGGCTTTTTTTATTGTTTAATTTTATTTTTAGTTTAGATTAATTTATTAATTTTAAACTAAAATAGAAATTAAATAAATGTTAAAATGACTACAATTAAAAATTTAGCCTTTAAAGGAGGCGGTGTTTTAGGAATTGCTTACGCTGGAGCAATTCAAGTTTTGGAAAACCAAGGTGTTTTAAAAAATATTGAAAGAGTTGCTGGAACATCTGCAGGTGCAATAACTGCAGCTCTTGTAAGTTTAAATTATTCAGCTGAAGAGATAACAAAAATTGTTAACGGGACTAATTTTTCTGATTTTGAAGATCATAAAGATTATTTAAGAGTTGCTACCAAATATGGTATTTACAGAGGAGATGCTTTATTAGCTTGGATTGAAACGCAAATAGTTAACAAAGGGTTTGCTGCTTCTGCTACTTTTGCTGATTTTAAAAATAAAGGTTGTAGAGATTTAACCGTATTTGCAAGCGATATTAATACAAAAGGATTGAAGGTTTTTTCTTTTGCAACTTCACCAAATGTTGTCGTAGCTGAAGCTGTAAGAGCTTCGATGTCTATACCTTTATTTTTTGAAGCGTATAATTTCAGAAATAATAATCCAGATAATCATTTGTACGTTGACGGAGGAATGAT
>CANJKA010000194.1 GCA_947474675.1 Flavobacteriales bacterium | reverse complement strand
GGGATTTTACCAAAATAGAGGGAAATTGAGGCAACGTTACGAGAATAACATTCAAAGGTCCTTTGACTTCGTCCTAAAATAGAAAGATTACGCTCAAAACGAGATAAGAGATCAGTAAAATCAGGAACTTCTTGTTTTGCTCGTTCAACATCGGTTACAATCAACGGCTTGAAACTTACTGTTTCCAGAGCGCCGCTGCTCGTAGCTGAAAAACGTTAGCTGCTATTTTGTGCGACAACAAAAACATCAAAAACGACAATGAAAAGAAACATATATGTATTGATAATTTTAACGACACTTATATTTCAATCTTGTGGAATTAAAACGGCAAAAGAAGTTGGATTACATTTTTCCACAGAAAAATCAAAACTGCCTGACACACTGAATTGGAAGAAAATAGGTTTTGCAAAAGAATTGATTAATCAAAAAGAAATGATAGTAGTAATTAGTGGTGGCACAAATCCAATTCCATTAGACAAGTGGGACGATTTCAAACCGCCATTTCCTTACAAAAAAAACATTGACAGAAATTTACTTTTTCAACAAACAGCATTTTATCGTTCGCCAAATACTGATGAAAATTGCAAAGAACCTGACTGCATAAAACAACGTGAATATAAAAATTATACTTGGGTAGAAATGGCAAAGCCAATTTGTGTAGATTATTTAGGAGGTAAAACTGATATTCTCAAACCAGAAAAAGGACATTTGGTAATAAAGACAATTCAGAAATGTCAAACTGTAATGTTTGCCGATAGTATTTTTCAACTAACAGACAATAATGGAAATTTTTATGTAATGAACGCAACAGAAACAGGAAAACCAGACACAACAGCAATTTTGCCAAATGGTTGGACACTCAAAAAAGTGATTTTGAAAGAACCTTTAATAATTTCACCTTTCGGAGGAGGTAATGAATGTTACTACAATATCGTTGGAGACAATTTGGGGCAAGGCTATCACCAATATATTTTTTCAGACAAATATTATCCAACAAATGAAAAATAGTCTATTCATACTTCTAATTTTGATATTGGGTTGCAAACAACTACCCAATTATATCCTATCAAAGGAAAATCCTGAAATCAATAAAACAAGAAAAGCAACTTTACTTTCTGCCTTTTTTGGATTAGATAATGCTATGCCTCAAAAATCAATGGGCATTTGGTCGAAAGCACCTGGAAAAGACGGAATGCCTTTGGTTTTTTCGCACGAAATAGACCCTGCTACTTTAAACCCAAATGTATTCCAAATAACTACCCAAAAAGGTAAAAAACTAAATGTGGCATTTGCCACTTTTAAACCTGCCATTGAAGAGTTTGAATTAAGAACAATTTTACTTATTGGTGAATTTGGAAATGCCCCAGCTAATGAACCTAAAATAGTTGAAATTATTGGCGACCTAAAAACGAGAGATGGTCAAAATTTAAAGGGTCAAAAAATTGAAGTAACACTTTTGGAATATGGTCCATTTATAAGTTATGCAGAATATTTTTTGTTAGACAAAGATTATCCATTCAAAGAAAAAGGTGCTGGTTGCGACTGCCCAAAAACTAGAACTGAAACAGTTATTAGAACTGTTTGGGCAGGCGGTGTAATAGCCACAAATGGAAAAGAATTAGGAGAAAATGAACTTTCTTCTTTTACGATTACTTTAATCCAAAATTCGGACACCATAAAAGTGCATCCATATCATATTGCAGACATTAATGACAATGATAATAATATTGACCTATGCCTAAAAGAAAAAGGCATTCCTATATTTGTTGAAGCAAATGAAAACATTGCTATTGACCCAAAAGGCGACAAAAACCCAAATACGAAAATGGATGTAATTGGAAGATGGAAATAAAACAGCAGCTAACAACGGGCAATTGTGCCATGCTGTTTTTGAGGTAGGGCTTTGGCTAAATTAAGGCTTGGGCTAAAGCGCATATTTTTAGTTTTGCCACCGCTTTAGAAAGTGTTATCTTCGTTTAAACATTTGCGGATTTAAAACCTGTTCGGCTTCGGTAGCCGCAAAGCTCAAGCCCGTGAAACGTTAGGTAAAACTGCTCGACAAATCTCACTTCGGGCTTGGGGGAATTCTGAAAAATTTAAAAATTCACTTCGAATTTAAATCACGGACAAAAAAACTATCAAAATAAATTTTAGTATTTGAAAGTCGATTCAAATTTTGTAAATTTGAAGTACCAAAAGCGTTGATAATTACATGAATAATCAGAAGTACTTATACAAATCATAAGAATTCTTAAAAATTTATGAATTTGTCAGTGAAGGTCCGAAAGGAACTATTCATAAAATGATAGAATATTCTGAAACTGGGACTGAAAATATTTATAACCTAGCATTTGGAGATTTTAATGAAGAAACTAAGAAAATTGATGATTTTTCAATAACAAATAATGGTGATAGCAGATAAATTTCCAACAATAAACAGCACACTTTCACCAAACGAACTTGGCAAACTCATTCAAAAAAAATATGGGCTAAGCGACAAAACAGAATGTAGCATATTTCGACTTGCAATGAACCATTTATATATTGTTAAAGATGACGAAAATAAATACGTTTTTAGAGTTTACACTCATAATTGGCGGACAAAATTAGAAATTGAAGAAGAATTAAGACTTTTACATCACTTAAAAAAAACCGACAGACAAGTTGCTTTTTCAATAGCAGATAATTTAAACGAATTCATTCAGGAAACTGAAGCCCCAGAAGACAAAATATTTGGCGTATTATTTTCATTCGCCAAAGTTACAAAGACCGCAAAATTCTCAGACAAAACAAGTTTTTTGATTGGACAAGCATTAGCAAAAGTTCATCAATCGACAGAAAACTTCGAACTGTCGAGAATTTCTTACAATTCTCAAAACTTACTTTATAACTCTCTTTTAAGAACAAAACAATTCTAAAGCAAGAACATTGATGAAATTGATTTTTTACATTTTGCTTGTTTAGCTATTATGACATATTATATAGAAATTCAATGCGATAGGTATGAATATTGGACAAATCTTTTCTTGAATGAAGACCATTTAAAAAGAATGGTTGGAAACATGAAAAGGTGGATGGCTTACAACAAAATTGAAATAAAAACGATCTAAAAAACAACGAACAACTAAGAGATACTAAGAGAAAAGAGACGACAAATACTAGTCTCATAGTTAGTTTTAGTCTTGTCTCAAAAAGCAACTGCAAAAAAATGAGATTCAAATTGATTTACTATTAAAAATCAAGGCAATACCTAAAAATTAGAAGAAATACAATTCCTTTAATTACAGCTCAGCACAATAAATCAAAAAAATAACGACCTTTGTAAAGAAACACAATCATTATTACACAAAAAATGAAAAAAATATTCTCTGAGGATTCAATTGATTTGCTTTCAAAAAAATGGTTCTCTTTGACACTCTTTATTTTCTTATTTACCTATGCCTTTTTGCGAGCTTGGATTGTGGTGCCAATGCTTGATGAGCTTGGTACATTTTTCAATTACATACAAACAGGACATTATTTCAAAACAATTGAAATTCTTGACGCCAATAATCACGTGTTGAATTCATTTTTCGGACATCAATACTACAGACTTTTTGGAGATCATTTTTTTTTATTTCGTTTAACCTCCTTGTTAAGTTTTCCTATCTACTTCTTTTCTGCTAAGTACATCGTTCAAACTAGTCTACCTAAAACCACTCGCTTACTCGTATTCCTTGCTCTTATATGTATACCATGGTTTTTTGAATATTTTAGCTATTCTCGAGGTTACGGAACATCAATAGCATTCTTTTTTGCTGCAATCGCATTTATTCTTAAATGGAAAACATCGAACAATTGGAAGCATTTTACTGGAATTTTTATCTGCCTTTGGTTTTCTATCGCGTCGAATCTAACCTACCTCTTCCCTAGCCTACTCCTTTTAGTCTACTGCGAACTTCTTTTCATTCTTGAGCGAAATTTTATAAAAAAAAGAATTTTCATCAATTTACTAATTGTAACAGGGTGGATTGCCACGATAATCCCATTTCTAAAATACAGTTTTAAATTAAAAGAAGCTGGAGCACTTTGGTGGGGAAATCAAGATGGATTGTGGGAAACAACAGGTAAATCATTAAGTGGGTTAGTTCTTTTTACTGAAGAGATATGGGTGTTTTACCTTCTTCTTGCACTTTTATTTATTTGCTTTTACATCTTAGTTATAAATTGGATGAAAAATGGTTTTTGGACCTATCTAAAACAAACAGAAGCAATGGTATTTATTCTCTTCATTGGAAGTTTGACAGGAATTGTTTTGATGCGATTTATACTTGACATGAATTATCCTATGGATCGAGTTGGGATGTATTTAGTTCCTTTTTTCATCCTATTCATTGGTGTGCTCTTGTCAAAAAGCAAGATTTTAAAATACGCTCTTATCGGACTAATTTTTTTTCCACTTTCCTTCCTTTACAAAATGAATCTATCAACTTCCATTTTTTCACCTGAAGATCGAATTTCAACTTCTTTTACAAACCGAATCAAAGCAAATTTAAAAGATGAAGCTGCATTGAGTGCCGAATATGTATCACATTTTTCGTACGCCTATTCTTGTCGAAAGGATAAAAAAGTACACTTCGCCTTCACTACAGAAGATGAAACAAACAATTATGGTGACTATCATCTATCTTGGTTAGATTGTCATGAAATAAGTGGTTATAGCTCAATAATGCAACATCCAGAATCTCACACATGTTTCATGCGAAGAAACAAAATGACACAAAAAAAACTTATTGTAGATACCCTCATCAGAAACGTAGATTTCAAGGATGTATATTTTACAATTTTGCAACGACCGATTGACACCTTGCTTCGAGATGGGTTAATACAAACTGAGATTAGTGGCAAGATGGATTTTGAGCGACCTTCGAGAGTATTCAATATTGTTCAAACGACTTTAAACATAAACAACGAAAGGGTTTCTAGTAGTAGTCCTGTTTTCATTTGGTATTTTTCGGATCGAACAGATATAAATTTTGTGTTTACTGATAGAATTACGAAATTGAAACCGGAAGAGAATAAGTTTCAATACTTCTTGTATAATAATGATGCTATCCAGATAAAAGTTAAATTTATTCGAGTTCGTATTTATAAAATTATAGAATAATAAAGAAAAGTTGATCGAAATTAAAGAACCATTAAGTTCGGTAATTATATTATTTACTCCTCCGAAAATTGATGTGATCCAAAAAACATTCTATTTCCATATAATTTAAATGCGTTTGACCAATTTTATAAAAACTCTATAAAGTCTACTAAAAAATAAAAGAGTATTTAAGCAAAACTGAATATTCTTCTAAAGTGTGAATCTTGAAAGAACTTTTCAGAGATTATAAAATATTTAATTTAGCAGAGAATACAACTTTTACATGTATACTAAATAAAAACTATTAAAACACACAAAACCAATAGAATACATAAAACATGGAAATGTATCAATGCAATTCTACTTTTGCGAAAGTATTGGAATCATTAGCGGCTATTTAGCTAGTGCAAACAACAATGGTTGGTTTTATACTCTCAACACCCCATAAGAAAAGGGAAAGAACATCTACTAACAGCGATTAAAAAAAGGTTGTAAATAATTCATATCAAGTTTTTTTGTAAAATCGTCACATTCTCTTAGTCGTAAAACGTTAAAAGAGATAACCTCCAACCGAATCTTAAAAATCACTCAATAAACTCTTGCCCCCAATTGTGCAGTGATGCAATACTGGGCAATAATTTTTCACCTTTGATTGTTAAAGTATATTCAACAGTTGGAGGAACAGTTGCAAAGACTTCTCTTGTAAGTATTCCATTAACTTCCATGTTTTTCAATTCCTTAACTAACATTCGTGTATTAATTCCGTCAACAGTTCGCTCTAATTCTTTAAATCGCATTTTACCTTTCGATAAATGATAAATAATTGGCATAGCCCATTTTCCACCGATAATATCTAAAACATCTTTCAAACTACACGTTTTTTTGGAAATTAAAATTTTATTTTTAGACATAACATGTTAATTTCATTCATTGCTTTACTTTGGGTTACTACTGTACATTCGTGTAACTACTTGCAAAAGTAAAGTAATAAACATAGTTTTACAAAATAAATTAAAAAAAATGAAATTATTAGAATCTATAAAAATAGGAAATGATATATTAAAAACAGAATCGTAATGACACTAAGTCGTGCTAATTTTAATGGAAGTGTTGTCAACTCACAACTTTTGATTATAGCCTAAGAGCAATTTCAGTATTAACCAAAAGAACAAGTATACATTGATTATCTATTTTTAGAACAATAAATTAGAATTATGGGAAATAATATTCTTAATGATACCCCGTTACAAGTTTTTATAATTATAGCAGAAACATTAGTCGGTTGGAAAAGTCCAACAACAGAAGATGGTAAAACTGTATTAATGAAACATTATGAATGGGCAGCGGAATTGAAATCTAAAGAGAAGTTGATTCTTGCAGGACCAACGGATCTTGAATTAACATCTACTAATAAAATAAATCCAATAGGGCATTCCACAGGTTTAATTATACT